>NZ_JBFTML010000024.1:0-68996 GCF_056396925.1 Pseudomonas sp. 05N433
ACCAGCTACGCCACTTTCTCCATGGCGGCCAACGTTGAGCGCCTGACGTATACCGGGGCGGCAGCCTTTACCGGTTACGGCAACGCCAGCGACAACATCATCAGCGGCGGTGCCGGTAATGACGTGCTGTTTGGTGGCGGCGGTGCAGACCAGTTCTTCGGCGGCGCCGGTATGGACACTGTCGGCTACACCGACAGCACCGTGGCGGTGACCCTTAACTTGATGACAGGCATCCACTCCGGTATCGCGGCTGGCGATACTTACGTCGATATCGAAACCCTCCGTGGGACCGCGCTCAACGACATCTTCATCGGTGGCACCACTGCCATGGGGTTGGACGGCGCAGCCGGTCAGGACCTGGTCAGCTATGAACAATCCACCACTGCCGTGACAATAGATTTGAAAACCAATGTCAATGCGGGCGATGCCGCTGGCGATACCTTCACCGGGATCGAGATTTTCCAGGGCAGCAGTTTTGACGACACGCTGTCGGGATCCACTGGCAGCGACATTTTCATCGGTGGCGCCGGTGCCGACCGGATCGATGGGCGTGAAGGGCTGGACAGCGCCTGGTACATCAACAGCGCAACTGCCGTGAATATCAACCTACAGACCGGGGTCACTCAGGGTGGCGATGCGCAAGGCGACGTCTTGCTCAACATCGAACGCGTAGTGGGCAGCCACTTCGACGACACGCTGACCGGTGATGCGGTCGGGAACTACCTTGAGGGTGGTCTGGGCAATGATCTGGTTTATGGCGGCGACGGTGGCGATACCATCTACGGCGGTTTGTACTCCCAGATCGGGCCATTCTCCCTTGGCGGTGTAGCAAACGGGCCTCAGGCCGACATGCTGTATGGCGGCAATGGTGGCGATGTCATCACCAGTGCTGCCGATGATCGTGGAACCATGGCTTTTGGCGAAGCTGGCAACGATAGCCTCACGGTGGTCAGCGGCACGGCCGATGGCGRTGACGGCGACGATATTTTGAGCGGCACCGGTGACAACTTCGTGTTGCTCGGCGGCGTCGGCAATGACAAGTTGACCCTGAACGTGAAGGGTGAATTCGCCTGGAACATGAAGTCTGGAGGCTTTGCCAACGGTGGAGAGGGCGATGATACCTATACCGTTAATACCAGTAAGTTGGTGACTATCCGCGATGACGGAACAAGCATCAATGACACGCTGATATTGAACAATGTCAACTCCGCAGCCGACTTGCAGCTCATGCGAGTTGACAATGATCTCTATCTCTACGATCGCTTTGATACTCAAGGCGCTGTGCCCGACCATGGTGTGAAACTGCAGGACTGGTACGCAGGCTTCACTACCATTGAGCATTTCAAGACCGCCAATGGTGACGCGTTCGATTTGTTTGGTTGAGGTTTTGGATCTTCACTCGTAATGGAGTTGAAGGTCTTCTTTGAAGTAATTGGGGAATCTGGTTGTGATTGACCCGGTTCCCCTTTTTATTGGGTCCGCATAGCTGCTAATTACCCTCTGTCGCTGATTCAAGTGCTGTCCCCCGACCTGAAAGAGCTGGCGCGTTTCCTGCAAGTCCCCCCTCATATCGCCATAAAACGAGCGCTTGCGGCCGGTACGCCAGCGCCTGACACGGCAGAGCGTTTTAGCCAGACAGCCCGCAAAAGCATGAAATAGCTTGGCCGAGCTCTGTGAAGAACAAGAGGGGAGACGATGAAGGCAGTAATTCTGGCGGGTGGCCTGGGCACGCGCATCAGCGAAGAGTCGCACCTCAAGCCCAAGCCGATGATCGAGATCGGTGGCAAGCCAATTCTTTGGCACATCATGAAACAGTACTCCGCCCACGGGATTCATGACTTCGTGATCTGCCTTGGCTACAAGGGCTATGCGATCAAGGACTTCTTCGCCAACTACTTCCTCCACACCTCCGACGTCACCTTCGACATGCGCAACAACCGCATGGACGTGCATCAGAACTACAGCGAGCCGTGGAGCGTCACCCTCATCGACACCGGCGAGGAAACCATGACCGGTGGCCGCTTGCTGCGCGCCGGTCGTTACCTCAAGGACGAAGAGGCGTTCTGCTTCACCTATGGCGATGGCGTCTCCGATATCAATATCCGTCAACTGGTGGACTACCACAGCGCCCACGGTCGTCTGGCGACCGTCACCGCCGTACAACCGCCGGGCCGTTACGGCGCCCTGGAGCGTCACGGCGATCAGGTGCTCGGTTTCACCGAGAAACCCCGTGGCGATGGTGGCTGGATCAATGGCGGGTTCTTCGTGCTGTCGCCGAAAGTGCTGTCGTACATCGGCGGTGACGAGACCACTTGGGAAGCCGAGCCGTTGACCCGGCTGGCCCAGGACGAACAGTTGAAGGCTTTCGAACACGAAGGCTTCTGGCACCCGATGGACACCCTGCGCGACAAGAACCACCTCGAAGCGCTGTGGCAGAGCGGGGAGGCCCCATGGAAGCAATGGGCCTGAGTCCGGAGTTCTGGCGTGGCAAACGGGTGCTGCTGACCGGCCACACCGGTTTCAAGGGCAGCTGGTTGACGTTGTGGCTGCAAAGCCTCGGGGCCGAGGTCAGCGGGTTTTCGCTCGATCCGTCCACCGAGCCGAGCCTGTTCGAACTGGCGCGGGTACACGAGGGCATCAACGATCAGCGTGGTGATCTGCGTGATCTGGGCGCCTTGCTGGAACTGATCGTCGAAACCCAGCCGCAAATCGTCCTGCACCTGGCGGCCCAACCGCTGGTGCGCGAAGGCTATCGCGATCCGCTTGGCACTTACTCCAGCAACGTCATGGGCACGCTCAATCTGCTCGAAGCGATCCGCCAGGTCGGCGGCGTGCGTGCCTGTGTGCTGGTGACCACCGACAAGGTCTATGCCAACAAGGAATGGCTGTGGCCGTACCGCGAAGACGAAGCCTTGGGCGGTCACGATCCTTACAGCAGCAGCAAGGCTTGTTGCGAATTGTTGGCGCAGTCTTACGCTGCCTCGTTTTTCCCGGCTGACAAGTACGCCGAGCATGGCTTGGCGTTGGCCACCGCCCGTGCTGGCAACGTGCTGGGCGGCGGTGACTTTGCGCCTGAACGCCTGATTCCCGATGTGCTCAAGGCCTGGTCGGCCGACCAACCAGTGACCCTGCGCTACCCGCAGGCCGTGCGCCCCTGGCAGCACGCTCTTGAACCTTTGGCGGGTTACCTGCAACTCGCCGCAGGCCTCTATGAGCAAGGCCCGCAGTTTGCCGGCGCATGGAACTTCGGCCCAAGCGAAGCGGACATGTGCAGCGTCGGCGAAGTGGTGGAGTTGCTCGCCAGCCGCTGGCCGCAAGCGCGCGGATTGCGTATCGAGCCGAGTGATTTGCACGAAGCCGGCCTGCTGCGCCTGGACAGCAGTCGCGCCCGTCAACGGTTGGCCTGGCAACCGCGCTGGTCGTTGCAGCAGTGCCTGACCCAGACCCTCGATTGGCACCTGGCGTGGCAGAACGGTGATGACATGCGTGAAGTCACCCTGAACCAGTTGAACCTGTACCGAGGCGCGTTGTGAGCGAGTTCTTGTTGAAAGCCTTACCGCTGGCCGGTCTGTTCAGCGTGCAGCACAAACGCTTCGAAGATGATCGCGGGCACTTCGCCCGGTTGTTTTGCGAAGGCAGCCTGAGCGCTTTCGGCCAGCCGTTTCATATCCGCCAGATCAACCACTCCTGCACTCGTGAGCGGGGCAGTGTGCGTGGTCTGCATTATCAAAACTCCAATGCGCCGGAAGCCAAGTTGATTACCTGCCTGCGCGGCGAAGTCTGGGATGTGGCGGTGGACTTGCGCCCTGACTCCGAAACCTTTCTGCACTGGCACGCCGAGCACCTGAAGGCCGGTGACGGTCGCAGCTTGCTGATCCCGGAGGGGTTCGCCCACGGCTTCCAGACGCTGACCGATGACGCCGAATTGCTCTACTTGCACAGCGCTGATTACGCACCTGCGCACGAGGGCGGGTTGTCGGTGAACGATCCACGGCTGGCGATCGCCTGGCCGTTGCCTGTCAATAATCTGTCAGCCAGGGATTCCAGCCATCCCTTGCTCGATGAACACTTCGCTGGAGTGCGTCTATGAACTGCCGTGGTTGCGGTACTCATCTGGCCTTGCCGCTGATCGATCTCGGCACCTCGCCGCCATCCAACGCCTATGTGCACGCGGATCGCCTGGAACAAGCCGAGCAATGGGTGCCATTGAAGGTCGCGGTGTGTCAGCAGTGCTGGCTGGTGCAGACCGAGGATTACACCAGCGCCGATAGCCTGTTCGATGCCGAGTATGCGTATTTCAGTTCGTTCTCCAGCACCTGGCTGGCCCATGCCGAGCGCTATGTCGCCGAGATGGTCGAACGCTTCGGCCTGACCGCTGACAGCCGCGTGGTGGAAATCGCCGCCAACGACGGTTACCTGTTGCAGTACGTGGCCGGGCGTGGCATCCCTTGTCTGGGCGTTGAACCGACCCGTAGCACTGCGCAAGCGGCGCGGGAAAAAGGCCTGGAGATTCGCGAACTGTTCTTCGGTCGCGACACCGCCGCGCAACTGAAAAACGAAGGCTGGGCCGCCGACCTGATGGCCGCCAACAACGTGTTGGCGCATGTGCCGGACATTAATGATTTCCTCGGTGGTTTCTCCACCTTGCTCAAGCCGACCGGTGTGGCGACGTTCGAGTTTCCGCAACTGCTGACGCTGATGGCCGGGCAGCAGTTCGACACGCTGTATCACGAGCACTATTCCTACCTGTCCCTGACTGCCGTGCAGACCTTGTGCGAGCGCAATGGCCTGGAAGTGTTCGATGTCAGCCAGTTGTCGACCCATGGCGGTTCGTTGCGGGTGTTCGTCCAGCGTGCCGACGGTGTTCGCCGTGAGGTGCAGCCAGCCGTTCAACAGCAGTTGCAGGCCGAACTGGCAGCGGGAGTGAAAACCCCCGAGTACTACGCGACCCTGGCGCCCGCAGCAGAACGCATCAAGCACGGATTGCTGCGTTTCCTGTTGCAGGCCAAGGCCGACGGCAAGCGCGTGGTCGGTTATGGCGCGGCGGCCAAGGGCAACACCTTGCTCAACTACGCCGGGGTCAAACCGGACCTGTTGGCCTGGGTGGCCGATGCCAATCCGCACAAGCAGGGCAAGTACTTGCCGGGCAGTCGCATTCCGATCGTTTCGCCGGCGCAGATCGATCTGGAAAAGCCGGATTACGTTCTGGTATTGCCATGGAATTTGCTGCACGAAGTCAGTCAGCAGCTGGCGCAGGTGCGTCAGTGGGACGGCCGTTTCGTGATCGCCGTGCCTGAGTTGACCGTACTGTGAAGGTGCTGGTGACCGGTGCTACCGGGTTCGTCGGCCGACATCTGGTCGCGGCTTTGCTCGCCCGTGGCTGCGAGGTGCGGGCCGTGGCGCGTAACGCCGAGACCGCCGCGCAATTACCGTGGATCAACGCCGTGGAATTCGTGGCCGCGGACGTTCATGCCGCCGACCTGGACTTCGCCGCGCTGACCGATGGCGTCGATGCCTTGGCGCATCTCGCCTGGCCGGGGTTGCCGAATTATCAGGCGCTGTTTCACTTCGAACACAACCTGATGGCCGATTACCGCTTCATCAAGGGCGCGGTCGAGGCGGGCGTATTGCAGGTGTTGGTCACCGGCACCTGTTTCGAATACGGCCTGCAGAGCGGGCCGCTCAGCGAGCAGACCGAGGCGCGGCCAAGCAACCCTTACGGGCTGGCCAAGAACACTTTGCGTCTATTCCTCGAAAACCTGCAGCGCCAACAGCCCTTCACCCTGCAATGGGCGCGGCTGTTCTACCTGCACGGGGAAGGGCAGAACCCCAACAGTTTGCTGGCGGCGCTGGACCGGGCAATCGACGCCGGGGACGACAGCTTCAACATGTCGGCCGGCGAGCAGTTGCGCGATTACCTGGCGATCGACACGGCCGCCGATTACCTCGCCACGATCCTGCAACAGCGCGAATTCGATGGCGTGATCAATTGTTCCAGTGGCCAGCCGGTATCGGTCAGGGCGCTGGTCGAACAGCGGCTGCGTGAGCGTGGCGCGACGATCCGTTTGAACCTGGGCCATTACCCATACCCGACCCATGAACCGATGGCGTTCTGGGGCGTGGCGGACCGCTTGCAACAGCTACTGGGAGCAGAGCATGAGGCATGAGTTGTATCGGGTCGCCGACCTGCCGGTGTTGCAGAACCGTACCTTTGCCGACCCGGAGTCGGCCAGGGCTTCGGCCAGCGCCGACATGCTGTTGGTGCAGGACGAGACGAGCGGGCTGATCTTCAATCAGGCTTTCGACGCCGACAAGCTCAGCTACGACGCCGACTATCAGAACGAGCAGGCGCATTCCGGCCAGTTCCAGAAGCACCTGAGCGATGTCGAAGGGATCATTGCCCACCACTTCAAGGGGCAGGAACTGATCGAAGTCGGCTGCGGCAAAGGCTACTTTCTTGAGCTGCTCAAAGGCCTGGGCTACGCCATCACCGGTATCGACCCGGCCTACGAAGGCGACAACGCCGACGTGATCAAGGCGCCGTTCACCCGCGGCCTGGGATTGTCGGCGGGCGCTATCGTGCTGCGGCATGTGCTGGAGCATATCCAGGACCCGGTGAGTTTTCTCGCCGAGATGGCCGAGGCCAATCAGGGCGGGCAGATCTACATCGAAGTGCCGTGCTTCGACTGGATTCTTGAGCACCGCGCCTGGTTCGACCTGTTCTACGAACACGTCAATTATTTCCGCCTCGATGACCTGCGCCGGATGTTCGGCACCGTGCACGAGGCCGGTCACCTGTTCGGTGGCCAATACCTGTACATCGTCGCCGACCTGGCCACGCTGCGCCTGACACCGGACCAACCGGTGCCGCGCCTGGCATTGCCGGACGGTTTCACCAGCAGCCTCGAGCGCGCGGTGCAGATCATTCAAGCGGCGCCCGAGCAAGGTTCGGCGATCTGGGGTGCCTCGTCCAAAGGCGTGATTTATTCGCTGTTCCTGCAACGCGCAGGTGTGGCGGTGGATCGCGTGGTGGATATCAACCCGGCCAAACAGGGCCGTTATCTGCCCCTGAGCGGCGTGCGGGTGTCTTCGCCCCAAGAGGCCATGGATGCCTTGCCCGAAGGCGCCAACCTGTTTGTGATGAACTCCAACTACCTCGAAGAAATCAAGCGGATGACCGGTGGACGCTACGTCTATCACGCCGTCGACAGCGCTTCGTTCCAGTGACTATTGAGATTCTAAAATGACCGACAACACCATCAATAAAGCCTTCGAAGCCGAATGCCGGGAACAGATCGCCCAGCAGGGTGACGACCAGAAACTCACCGGCCTGGCCCGGGATTTCTTCAACGAATCGGCCAAGCACAAGTACAGCTACCACTTCTCGTGGATGGGCCGTCCGATCATCCAGCTGCCACAAGACATGATGGCGATGCAGGAAATCATCTGGCAGGTCAAACCGGACCTGGTGATCGAATGCGGCATCGCCCACGGCGGCTCGATCATTTACTACGCCTCCTTGCTGGAGCTGCAAGGCCACGGCGAAGTGCTGGGCATCGACCTCGATATCCGTGCACACAACCGTGAAGCCATCGAGAGTCACCCGATGAGCAAGCGCATCTCGATGATCGAAGGTTCGAGCATCGACCCGGCCATCGCCGCCCAAGTGCGTGCTGCCGCTGAAGGCAAGAAAGTCATTCTGGTGCTCGATTCCAACCACACCCACGATCACGTGCTGGAAGAACTGCGCCTGTACGCACCACTGGTGTCGGTGGACAGCTACTGCGTGGTCATGGACACCGTGGTCGAAGACATGCCAGCCGATTTCTTCCCGGATCGTCCATGGGGCCCGGGCGATAACCCGAAAACTGCGGTGTGGAAGTACCTGGAAGAGAACAAGGACTTCGAGATCGACCAGCAGATGCAAAACAAACTGCTGATCACCGTGGCGCCGGACGGCTATCTGCGTCGCGTTCGTTAATCAAAAACAGCTTCAGGTACTTGGCGATCGGCCGGTTGTGGGGATAGGAAAATGCAGGTTCAAAGCAGCACTCAAACCAACGTGACACCGCTGAACGAGCTGTTCACGGTGGTGGTTATCACCCACAACCGCAGGGCGTTCCTGCGACGCGCCTTGCAGTACTACAGCCGTTACTCCGCCAAGGTGCTGGTGCTGGATTCGTCCGTGCAGGGCGATGAGCGCATCGCAACCGACTTTCCGTCGGTCGACTATCGTCATTTGCCGCAGTTCACCTACACGGGGTTTCAGCAAAAGCTCGGGTATGGCGTCAGCCAGGTCACCACGCCGTACATGGTGTTGGCTTCCGACGATGACTTCCTGCTGCACGATGCACTGACCGAATCGGTGAACTTCCTCGAGGCCAACCCTGATTACGGCATGTGCCACGGCTACTGCCTGATGTACCTGACGCACTCCAACTATGTGCAGTACTACCGTCGCGACAAGAAGGTAAAAGAGGATTACAACGCCGAGCGCGCGCAGGATCGCGTGCTCGACTACATGGGCCAGTACATTCCGCCGTTCTATGCGGTGCACCGCACCTCGCTGTTGCAGGACTGGTATGCGGCCATGCCGGAGGGCACGATTTTCGAGTGGCAGGAAATCGGCCATGTGTATTACATGCTCGCGCGGGCCAAGGCGCGGATTCTGCCAATGCCTTATGTGGTGCGGGAGGTCAACTACGGCCGTTCGGATCACAATACCGAAATCATTCACGTCCTGAGTTTCAAAGACGCCCGTTCGGTCGCCGAGCGTGAGCGCTTTGCCGGTTTCCTCGCCACGCTGCCGACCGACATCAGTGACCTGAACCAGAAGCAGACCGCAGAGTTCGCCCTGCAAAGTTTCCAGGCGCTGGCCGACAGCCTGGCCACGCGCAATGCATTGACTATCGAGCCGATCTTCGAGTCCTACTGGAAAGATCCCACCATTGGCCCGAAACGCGCATTCGGCACCCAGCAATATGTCGAGATGCCGTTTTACAACCAGGCGTTTTTTGATCAACTGACCGAGTGCGAATTCCTGCTCCATGCGATGCCGGCCGGCCGCTTGCAGCTGGAAGAAATGGAGGGTGCATTACTTCAGCAGCATACGTTGCAGCGCACTTATTCCAACGACACGCCCGAGACCATCCAGACTCGTTTGCTGCATGCCGTGCAGTTGGGCGCCTTCAACCGTCAGGTCGTGCAAAAACTGGTGCAGCAACTGCTGGACATGGGCGAGAGCGCCGATGCGAAAATATTGACGGACTGGATTGCCCGCCTCGGCAGCCTACCGACCTACGACAGCCGTGAGTTGCTGGGCAGCATGCCCTCCGGCCGGCTGTTGAACTGGTTGCAGGCACGCCAGCCGAACGACACCGCGGTACGGAAAATCAATCAACACCTGGCGGCCAATGAGGGCGGGCCTCAGTTTGGCATTCTGTTGCTGGATCTTGAAGCCGACATGGACAAGTTGCAGGTCACCTTTGACAGTCTGATGGAAAGCGCTTTCCGCGCCTTCAAGGTGGTGGTCTTCACCACCGGTGATTTGCCTGACGTCACCACCGAACAAAATACCGTGCATTTTGTAAAGGTCAGCGCAAGCAACTACGTCGATAAACTGAACCAGATTGCCCAGCGCTCAACCTCGGACTGGCTGCTGTTGGCCGAGGCCGGCGATGAGTTCACCGCTGCCGGCTTCCTGCGCGCCAGCCTTGAGTTGCAGGACGCGGAAGGTTGCCGTGCGGTGGCGATGGATGAGATTCATCGCCGTAGTAACGGCACATTGACCGAGGTTTTCCGCCCGGCCTTCAACCTCGACCTGCTGCAAAGTCTGCCGACGTTGACCGCCCGGCATTGGCTGATCCGACGCGAAGTGCTGGTGGATGTCGGTGGTTATGCCCGCGAGTTCAGCGATGCACTGGAATTCGACCTGCTGCTGCGCCTGATCGAAGCTGGCGGGTTGGCAGGGCTGGCGCATTTGGCCGAGCCATTGCTGATCACCCCGGCGGTGGAGTTGGCGCCGAATGAGCACCAACGTCAGACCCTGGTACGCCACCTGGCAACCCGTGGTTATCAGGCGCAGGTCAGTGCCGAGGCATTTGGTGGCTTGCGGATCGACTACCGGCATGCCCAGCGTCCGAAGGTGTCGATCATCGTCCGCAGCGAAGGCGATCAGGAGCCATTGCAGCGCTGCCTGGTGAGCGTATTGCAGCGTACGCGCTATCAGAACAACGAAATTATCATCGCCGACAACCACAGCCAGTCAGCCGATCTGCTGACGTGGCTCGACAGTCTGGAGCAAAACGGTCGCGGGCGGATTCGCCTGATCAAGAACGAGCAGCGCGTGAGCCCGTCGGCACTGCTCAACCAGGCCGCCGCGCAGGCACAGGGTGAGTACTTGATACTGCTCGCGGCAGACGCCGAGGTGGTCAATGCCAATTGGATCGAAGCTTTGCTCAACCAGGCTCAGCGGCCGGAAGTGGGGGTGGTGGGGGCCAAGCTGGTTGATCGCGAGGGCAGCGTGACCGGCGCCGGTTTGATTCTGGGGCTGGGGGACGGCGTGGCCTCTGCGTTCGTCGGCGAGAAAAAAGACGCACCGGGTCCTATGCATCGACTGTTGGTCGAGCAGAATTATTCGGCAGTTTCCGACGCTTGCCTGATGGTGCGCAAAGAGGTGTTCGATGCACTGGGCGGGCTGGATGAAGAGCATTTCGAGCAAGCGTATGCCGATGTCGACTTGTGCCTGAAAGTCGCCGATGCCGGGTTGCTGACCGTATGGACGCCGCAAGTGCAAATCGCCCACCCCGGCTCATTGCCGGATCACCCGCAGGCGGTAGCCGCCCTGCGCGACAAGTGGCAATCGCGTTTCGAACAGGATCCAGCCTACAACCAGAACCTGGCCTTGACCGGCAAGGGCTTTACTCTCGGCGAACCGACCAGTGTGAACTGGGCGCAGTTGCTCGCATAAGCCTGGCTGACAGGTAAAAGGACTCAAGGCATGTTCAACGGTAAATCGATTTTCATCTCTGGCGGCACCGGTTCGTTCGGACGCAACTTCATCCGCCGCTTGCTGGAGCAATACCAGCCCAAGCGTGTGGTGGTGTTTTCCCGCGATGAGCTTAAGCAGTACGAGATGCAGCAGACGTTCAACGCGCCGTGCATGCGTTACTTCATCGGTGATGTGCGCGACGCCGACCGTTTGCGTCAGGCCATGCGCGGTATCGATTATGTGGTGCACGCCGCGGCGCTGAAGCAAGTGCCAGCGGCGGAATACAACCCCACCGAATGCATCCGCACCAACGTCAACGGCGCGGAAAACATCATTGCCGCGGCCATCGACAACGGCGTGAAAAAAGTTGTCGCGCTGTCCACCGACAAGGCTGCCAGCCCGATCAACTTGTACGGCGCGACCAAGCTGCTGTCGGATAAATTGTTCGTGGCTGCCAACAACATTGCCGGCGAGCAACAAACCCGGTTTGCCGTGGTGCGCTATGGCAACGTCGCCGGCTCGCGGGGTTCGGTGGTGCCGTTCTTCAGCAAGCTGATTGCCGAGGGCGCCAAAGAGCTGCCGATCACCGATGAGCGCATGACGCGGTTCTGGATCACCCTCGATCACGGCGTGAAGTTTGTGCTCGACAGCTTCGCCCGCATGCACGGTGGTGAAGTATTTGTGCCGAAGATCCCGTCGATTCGCATCGTCGACCTGGCGCAGGGCATGGCTGAACATTTGCCGCACAAACACGTCGGCATTCGTCCGGGGGAAAAACTCCATGAGCTGATGGTGCCGTTGGACGACGCGCGCATGACCCTGGAGTTCGACGATCACTACACCATTCAGCCGTCGATCCGTTTCACCAGCGTCGACGTGGATTTTGCCGTGGACAAACTGGGCGAGCAGGGCCGGCCGGTGGGCGAAGATTTCGAGTACCGTTCCGATACCAACCCGCACTTCCTGTCGGTCGGCCAGATCGCCGACCTGCACGCGGAACTGTCGGCATGATTCCCTACGGTCGGCAAAGCCTCGATCAGGCCGACATCGATGCGGTGGTCGCCGTGTTGCAGTCTGACTGGCTGACCCAAGGGCCGACCATCGAGCGTTTCGAACAGGCGATGGCCGAGCGGTGCCAGGCCGATTTCGCGGTGGCGGTGTGCAATGCCACGGCGGCGTTGCACATTGCCTGTCTCGCCGCGGGCCTGGGGCCGGGCGATCGGTTATGGACCACGCCGAATACCTTTCTGGCCTCGGCCAACTGCGGTCGCTACTGCGGCGCCGACGTCGATTTTGTCGACATTGACCCGCTGACCTGGAACCTCGATGCCTACGCCTTGGCGTCGAAGTTGGAAATCGCCGAGCGCGACGGCAAGCTGCCGAAAGTGCTGGTGGCGGTAGCGTTCTCCGGGCAGAGCTGCGATATGCGCATGATCGCCGAACTGGCCGAGCGTTACGGTTTCACGGTGATCGAGGATGCCTCCCACGCGGTCGGCGCGTCCTATGCCGGGCGCCCGGTGGGTTGCGGTGAATTCGCGGCAATGACCGTGTTCAGTTTCCACCCGGTGAAGATCATCACCAGTGCCGAAGGCGGCATGGTGCTGACCAATCGCCCGGAACTGGCCGAACGCTTGCAACGTCTGCGCAGCCACGGCATGACCCGTGACCCCGAGCAGATGACCGAACCCAGCCACGGCCCCTGGTACTACCAGCAAGTGGAGCTGGGCTTCAATTACCGGATCACCGATCTGCAAGCGGCACTCGGTCTGTCACAGCTGAACAAGCTCGATGGCTTTATCGAGCGTCGACGCGAACTGGCGGCGCGTTACGACCGGTTGCTGGCGTACTTGCCGCTGACCTTGCCCAGCACGCAGCCTGAAGCCGAATCGGCGTGGCATCTGTACGTGGTGCGCTTGCAGACGGAGCGGATCAGCCTCAGTCATCGACAGGTGTTCGAAGGCTTGCGAGCGGCCGGTGTCGGGGTGAATCTGCACTATATTCCCGTGCACTTGCAGCCGTACTATCGCGACCTGGGTTTTGCCGAGGGTGATTTCCCCCAGGCCGAACGTTATTACGCCGAGGCCATCAGCCTGCCGCTGTTTCCTCTGCTGAGCGATGAACAACAGGACTATGTGGTCGAGCAATTGCGACGGCTGATCCTTGAGGAGTAGTGACTCTTGAGCTGTGTTGCGATCATTCCGGCCCGTGGTGGCAGCAAGCGAATCCCGCGCAAGAACCTCAAGCCGTTCGACGGCGTGCCGATGATCGTCCGTTCGATTCGCACGGCGTTGGAGTCGCGCCTGTTCGACCAGGTGATCGTCAGTACCGACGATGAGGAAATCGCCGACGTCGCACGAGCCAATGGCGCTCAGGTGCCGTTCATGCGGCCTTCGGCACTGGCTGACGATTTCACCGGGACTGCGGCAGTGATTGTGCATGCCTTGAATCAATTGCCACCGTTCGACCATGCCTGCTGCATCTATGCGACGGCGCCGTTGTTGCAAGCGCGTTATCTGCGTCAGGGGCATGAGTTGCTGGTGCAGCACCCGGACAAGTCTTTCGCGTTTTCAGTCACCGGTTTTGGTTTTCCGGTGCAGCGGGCCTTGACCCTCGACGCGCAGGGCGCCCTGACCTCGCTCTATCCGGAGTTTCGTGACACCCGCTCCCAGGACTTGCCCGAAGCCTTTCAAGACGCCGGCCAGTTCTACTGGGGACGCAGCGAGGCCTGGTTGCGTGGTGATGCACTGTTCTCGCCAGCGAGCCTGCCGGTGATTCTGCCGCGCTACCTGGTACAGGACATCGACACCCTTGAAGACTGGAAACGCGCCGAATACCTTTACGCCGCATTGAAGGCTGGTGGTGAGTTGCAATGAGGATACTGATCCGCGCTGACGCGTCGCCAACCATTGGCAGCGGCCATATCGCCCGCTGTCTGACCCTGGCCAGGGTGTTGCGCAAGCAGGGCACGCACGTTGCCTTCGCCTGTCGCCTGCTGCCGGGGCATCGACTGGACAGCCTGGCAAGCGAGGGCTTCGAGACCTTCGCGCTGCCGGCACGCTACCCCGATGAAGATCCGCAGCAGGCCATCGAATCGATGCTGCCCTGGCAGGCGGACATCGCCGCGCTGGCGCAAGCCCTGGAAAGCCATCCGGCTTTCGACTGGATCATCGTCGACCACTATGGCCTCGATCATCACTGGCAGACTGCGGCCCGTCGCTGGGCATCACGGATCGCCGCGGTGGATGACCTGGCCACTCGGCAGTACCGCGTTGATCTGCTGCTCAATCAAAATCTGTCGGGCACCCCAGAGGCTTATGCCTCGCTGCTGACGCCCGACTGCCAGACCTTGCTCGGTCCACGTTTTGCGATGTTGCGCGATGAGTTCTGCTGCCCGGCGGTCGAGATCAAGCCTCGGGCCAGGCGAGTATTGGTGAACTTCGGCGGCTTCGATGCGGCCATGCAGACCCACCACGCGATGTTGGCGCTGGCGGACCTTCATGAGCTGGAGGTCGATTTCGTGGCGGGGGCCAACAACCCGGCCTGGGAGCAGATGCAGGCGCTGGCGGCGTATCGTCCGAACTGGCGCCTGCACAGTTTTGTCAGCGATTTCTATCGGCTGATGACCGAGGCTGACCTGTTTATCGGTGCCGGTGGCGGCACCAGTTGGGAGCGGGCGGCCATGGGGCTGCCGACGATTTGCATTGCGGTCTCGAATAATCAGCAGGCCAACGGCGAGGTGATGGCGACCTCGGGCGCTCATGTGTTCCTGGGCAACCGCGAGCATGTCAGCGTCGAGCAGTTGCGCCAAGCCATCGGTTTTGTCGTAGGCAATCAAGGTTTTCGTCAAAGTATGGCCGAACGCTCACGGCAGTTGGTCGATGGCCGTGGCGCGCAGCGGGTGGCGGCAGCACTGGCGGGAGCGGTACTGCAGGTGCGTCGAGCCGATCCGGACGATGCGCAATTGTTGTTCGAGGGACGTAATGCCGAGGCAGTACGGCGCTGGTCGCTGGACACCCACGCCATCGATTGGCAGCGGCATCAGGTCTGGTTGGCCGCGAGCCTGAACAACCCTCAGCGACTGCTGTTGATTGCCGAGGCGGATGACGGCCCGGTCGGTATGCTGCGCTATGACCTTGACGGTACTCGGGCCGAGGTCTCGATCTATCTGTTCGAAGGCCGATTCGGCCTGGGCTGGGGCAGGGCGCTGCTGGCGCGGGGCGAAGCGTTCGTCACGGCGCATTGGCCACAACTTGAGGCCATCACCGCTCAGGTGCTGCCGGCCAATCAGCCATCGCTGAAGGTTTTCCGCGAGGGTGGTTTTACTCAGAGTGCTTGCGCGTTCACGCGCGTGTTGAAGGATCCAGAACAATGACCAGTTTCAAGATCGGTAATCGCTCGATCGGTGCCGATGCGCCGCCGTTCATCATTGCCGAGATGAGCGGCAACCATAACCAGTCGCTGGACATGGCGATAAAAATCGTCGAAGCCGCGGCCAAGGCCGGCGCCCATGCCTTGAAGCTGCAAACCTACACCGCCGAGACCATGACCCTGGACTTGTCCGAAGGCGAGTTCTTCATCAAGGACCCCAACAGCTTGTGGGCCGGTTCTTCGCTGTATGCGCTGTACGAAAAGGCCCACACGCCGTGGGAATGGCACGCGCCGATTTTCGCCCGGGCCAAAGAGCTGGGCATGCTGGCGTTCTCCACACCGTTCGATGACACCGCGGTGGACTTCCTCGAGAGCCTCGATGTGCCGGCCTACAAGATCGCCAGCTTCGAGAACACTGATCTGCCGTTGATTCGTCGGGTTGCGGCCACCGGCAAGCCGCTGATCATTTCCACCGGCATGGCCAGCATCGCCGAGCTCGATGAAACCGTGCGTGCCGCCCGTGAGGCCGGTTGCAAGGATCTGGTGTTGCTCAAGTGCACCAGCACTTACCCGGCGACGCCCGCCAACAGCAACGTGCGCACGATTCCTCATCTGCGTGAGTTGTTTGGCTGTGAAGTCGGTTTGTCCGACCATTCGATGGGTGTCGGGGTGTCTGTCGCCGCCGTAGCGCTGGGGGCGACGGTGGTGGAAAAACACTTCACCCTCGACCGTGCCGCCGGAGGCGTGGATGCCAGTTTCTCGCTGGAACCGGCCGAACTCGCCAGCCTGGTGGTCGAAACCGAGCGCGCCTGGCAGGCCATGGGCCAGGTGCATTACGGCGTGACTGACGCCGAGCGCAAGTCCCTGGTGTACCGCCGGTCGCTGTATGTCACCCAGGACATGATCGCCGGAGAGCCATTTACCGCCGCCAATCTGCGGGCCATCCGTCCGGGCCTGGGGCTGGCCCCGAAACACGCTGAAACCCTTCTGGGCCGCCGTGCCCGCCAGGCCATCAAGCGCGGAACGCCGCTGGACTGGTCGCTGGTCGAATAACCGCTTGTGGGGCTGATTCGGCAAAATAGCGTGACCTGCGAGTCATTACGCGCATCTTCACTGTATTGTATAAATAGGGAAGAGGGCGCCTGGCCTGCTTTTGGCTCAGTGATGGCCTTTTACTCTTCCCGCTGTCACCTCGTTGAGGGCGACGTTATTCGTTGTTTGTCGGCGCCCCTCGATTCCTTGCGAGCGGTGGTATTGGGCTGTTTATTATTGGGAAGCCGTAATGATTGGCATAAAGAGCATTGCGAGCTACGTTCCTGTAGCCGGCGTGGACAATTACGCACAAGGTGCAAAATTCGAGAAGGATGAAGAGTTCATCCTGGGCAAGATCGGTTCGGCTTTCCTGCCGCGCAAAGACGCCGGGCAAGAAACCTCGGACCTGTGTGTCGAAGCAGTCAACGCGCTGTTCGCCAACAACCCTGAATTGAAGCGTGAAGCCATCGACGTGCTGATCGTCGTGACCCAGAACGGCGACGAAGAAGGCCTGCCGCACACCGCCGCCATCGTTCAGGACAAGCTGGGCCTGCCGACGACCGTGGCCGCGTTCGATATCTCCCTGGGCTGCTCCGGTTACGTCTACGGCATCTACGCYATCAAGGGCTTTATGGAAGCCGCAGGCCTGAAGAATGGCTTGCTGGTGACCGCCGATCCGTATTCGAAGATCGTCGACCCGGAAGACCGCAACACCACCATGTTGTTCGGCGATGCCGCCACCGCCACCTGGATGGGCGAAGACGCTCCATGGCAGTTGGGCAAGGCCAAGTTCGGCACCGACGGTTCCGGTGCGCCGCACCTGAAGGTCACCGACGGGGTGTTCTTCATGAATGGCCGTCAGGTCTTCAACTTCGCGCTGCTCAAAGTCCCTGCGCATTTGCACGAGCTGCTGGGCGACTCGGGTCTGACGGCCGACGATATCGATGCCTTCTGCATTCACCAGGGCAGTGCGGCGATTGTCGATGCCGTGGCGCGACGCTTCGAAGGCGAGCCCGAGAAGTTCCTCAAGGACATGGTCGAGACCGGTAACACCGTGTCGTCGAGCATTCCATTGCTGCTGGAAAAACACGTGCTCGATTCCAAGTGGAAGCGTGTGGCACTCAGCGGTTTTGGTGTTGGTTTGTCCTGGGGTTCGGCGATCATCTATCGCCCTTGATCTTCTAAAAGCCGGACACAAAAAAAGCGCTCAAGGTGTAACCTTGAGCGCTATTTTTTTGCCCGAATCACAGCGAGGCGCCATGAGCGAGTTTTTTCAACCCAACGCCGAACTCATTCAGCGTCGCTGGCCGGCCGTGGCTGAGCGTCTGCTGTCTGAAGATCCGGGCCCGTTGCAGGCCGATCTGGTGGAAGGGCTCGGCTCGACCCTGAGCATCAACGGCATCCAGTTGACCAGTCGCCATGACCGTACCCGTGAAGCGCAGCTTCAAGCCGAAAGCCTGCCGGTCGACAGTCCAGTGTTGCACGTTTATGGCACGGGGCTGGGTGATCTGCAACTGGAACTGCTGCAGCGTTCGGAGCTGATTCAGTTACACGTACATATCCTTAACGGCGCAGTGTTTGCGCTGGTGTTGCAATTACTCGATCAGCAGCCGTGGCTCAGCGATTCGCGGGTCGAGCTGCACTACGCCGGTGATTTAGCTGAGATTTGTTTGCCGTTCTTTGCCCTGCCTTCGGAGCTGGTGCTGGCCGATGACTTCAACGCGAAGATTCGCGACCGCTTGATCAGCGAAACCCATCTGACGTTCAACAACCGTGAGTTCGATCCGGACAATCCGGAAATAGCGACGCGCCTGCTGGAAAGTGTCGAACAGATCCGCGTCGATAGTGACGCCGCACAATTGTTCGCAGCACACGCTGGCCAGCCGATGTTTGTCATCGCCACCGGGCCGAGCCTGGAACAGCACTTCGTGACCTTGCGATCAATTCGCGGCCAGACCCCGCGACCACTGTTCGTTTGTGTCGATACCGCTTATAGGCCGCTGATCGAAAATGGTATCAAGCCGGATGTGGTCGTCACGATCGATCAGCGTATCTCGCTGCGCCATCTGCCGCCCGAGGACAGCGCAAACATCACGCTGGTCTACATGCCGCTGGTGGCCCCTGCCGTCTTGCAGGCCTGGCAAGGCAAACGCTATGTCGCCTACTCGGCAAGCCCGGTTTTTCGGGATCTGCGCGCGCAGCTCCCACGGGCAGAGCTGTTTGCAGGCGGCAGCGTGATTCATCCGGCGGTGGACCTGGCGGTGAAAATGGGTGCCAGTCAGATCACGCTGTTCGGGGCTGACTTCGCGTTCCCCAACAACAAGACCCATGCCGGCTGGAATGACGGCGACCTTGGCCCCCAACTGGGCGCGGCTCGCCATTGGGTATTGGACGGGCATGGGCAGCGGATCAAGACCCAGCTCAATTTCCGCAGCTACCTGTGTGAGCTGGAGCGCTATATCGCTGCGAATCCACACGTCGTCTTCTACAACAGCAGTCGAGCCGGGGCCATGATTGCCGGCACGACATTTCATCCGGAGTTCAGTCGATGAGCGAAGTGCTACTCGTCGATCAGGCCCGGCAATGTTCAGCGTTGTTTCGCCTGGGAAGGGATGTCGAGGCCGCGCTGGTCATGGTCGAGGTGGCGGAGCAAGTGCAGTCGCGGGTCGGCGGGGCAGGCAGCCAGATCGCAACCCAGTGGATGGCATTGCTGACAGGCATGCTGGATAGCCAGGAACGACAGGACTGGCTGGCGCTGGCGGATTACCTTGAATACGAACTGGTCGATTTGCTGATGGCTGTCAATTCCGCGTAATGCCGTGACAGATCAGCGGGAGCGGGGCTGTAAGAAAGGGGGGGTGGCAGTTCTCTGGCGTCATTTTTTGGTGGTTGGATCGTCGCTAAGCCTCGGTTTTACAGGGGGTGGCAGGGTGATGGCAAAAAATTTCAAAAATCCCCTCAAGCAACCTGCATTGGCGACGATAACTATTACGAAGGTTCTCTAGGCCATACCGGGCGGTTGCCAGGGCCGGAAGCCGCAGTACCCAACCAACGAGGAATTCGTCATGGCTTTAACAGTAAACACTAACACTACTTCCCTGAGTGTTCAGAAGAACCTGAACCGTGCGTCCGACGCACTGTCGACTTCGATGACCCGCCTGTCCTCCGGCCTGAAAATCAACAGCGCCAAAGACGACGCCGCCGGCCTGCAGATCGCTACCCGTATGACTTCGCAGATCCGTGGCCAGACCATGGCTATCAAAAACGCCAACGACGGTGTTTCGATCGCTCAGACCGCTGAAGGCGCTCTGCAAGAGTCGACCAACATTCTGCAGCGTATGCGTGAAATCGCAGTGCAATCGCGAAACGACTCCAACGGCACTGCTGACCGTACCGCTCTGGACAAAGAATACCAACAGTCGGTTGCTGAACTGACCCGTATCGCTCAGTCGACCAACCTGAACGGTAAAGCGCTGATCGACGGTACTGCAGGTGCGATGCAGTTCCAGGTAGGTTCGAACACTACTTCCGACAACCAGATCACTCTGACCCTGTCGACCAGCTTCGACGCCAGCGCCCTGGGTATGACCGGTACTGTTATTTCCGGTACTTCCAACGCTACTAACCACACCAACGTTGATGCCTCTATCTCGGCTATCGACGCTGCTCTGGCAAACATCAACGCCACTCGCGCTGACCTGGGTGCTGCTCAAAACCGTTTCTCGACCACCATCTCCAACCTGCAGAACATCAACGAAAACGCCAGTGCTGCACTGAGCCGCGTACAAGATACCGACTTCGCTGCTGAAACTGCACAGCTGACCAAGCAACAAACTCTGCAACAAGCTTCCACCGCAGTTCTGGCTCAGGCCAACCAACTGCCATCCGCTGTACTGAAACTGCTTCAGTAATAGCCGATGAGTTTTGGCGGGGGAGTGCGCTTGTCGCGCTCTCTCGCTTTTTACTTTAAGAGGTGATGGACATGGATATGAGCGTCAAGCTGAACTTGTCTTATCCTGCGGCACAGCAGGCGACGACTGTTGCCGATAAGCCTGCGGAAAAGCCTCGAGCGGAAACTGCGCCAGTGGTTACCGTCAAGGAAGAAGGTAAAAAAGACCAGACCGAGCAGGAAAAACTGAAGATGGCCGTTCAGGAAATCGAAAAGTTCGTTCAGTCGGTCAAGCGTAACCTGGAGTTCTCGATTGACGAGCCTTCAGGCAAAGTTGTGGTCAAAGTGATTGCCAGTGACTCCGGTGAGGTGATTCGTCAAATCCCCAACGAAGAAGTCCTTAAGCTGGCGAACAGTTTGAATGATGCAAGCAGCCTGTTGTTCAGCGCAAAAGTCTGACAACTGGCACGAATTTTGTTGCTATGTTCTTTTGGGCGTTGTAGTGGTCAAAAGGCCGGCGACACACTGAAGGGAGTTCCACATGGCAAGTCCAATTCTACCGGGCACGGGCTTAGGTTCCGGTATTAATACCGGTGATATCGTCAAGGCTCTGGTCAACGCCGACAAGGCGGCCAAGCAGAATCAGATCGATCGTCAGACGACCACCAACACTGCGCAGATTTCCGGTATTGGTACTCTCAAAAGTGTCCTGGCGAACTTCCAGGCTGCGATCAAGAAGCTGCAAGATACGCAGGCTCCGCAATTCCTCGGCTACAACGCCACTTCCGCCGACGCGAAAGTATTGACCGCTGTGGCCAGCAACACCGCCGTCAACGGCTCTTACGTGGTCAAGGTCTCTAACCTTGCGACCTCGTCCAAAGTGGCCACCGCAGCCTTTGCCGGCGGCGCCAGCAGTGCCATTGCGAGCGGCACGCTCAATATCACGCAAAACGGCGTATCCAGTTCTGTCACCATTCCGGCGGGCGCGACGTTGCAATCGGTTCGCGATGCGATCAACACCCAGCAGGGCGCGAATGGCTTCAGTGCCAACATCGTGACTGACTCGTTTGGCTCGCGTCTGGTGATGGGTTCCACGGCGACCGGTGCCGGTTCCGATATCACCCTCAGCGGTATTGCGGGTCTGGAAATCAATGCCGGCCAGCAAATGGGCGCAACACCGACAGCGACTTCGGCTGGTGCTATCGGCGATTTCGCGAAGGACGCCAATTTCACCGTGGACGGGCTCGCGCTGACCAGCAAAAGCAACAAGGTTGACTCGGCTGTTTCTGGCTTGACCCTCAATCTGGTCGCCGGTGGTGATGTAACCACGACGGTGACGGTCGGTCCGAACAGTGATGGTCTGAAAAAGTCCATTCAAGCTTTCGTCGACGCTTATAACCAGGTTGTGACCAGTGTAAATACGTTGACCAAGCCATCCCTGGATGCAGACGGCAAGCTGACCGTTGCTGCTGCACTGACCGGTGACCCATTGGCGCGCGGTATCATGGCATCGATTCGTTCACCGTTGGTGACTACCGGTGCTGGCGACAAGCTCACTGTTCTGTCGCAATTGGGTATCACCACCAATCAGAAAACCGGTGCGCTGGATTTCGATAGCGCCAAGTTCACCAATGCGATGGACACCCAGAAGCTCGGTGGTGAGGTTCAGAAGCTGTTCCTGGGCGATCCGACGGCGACTGGCGATGCCGCCAAGGGGCTGCTCACGCGCATGAACGATGCCATCACCCCTTACACGATCACTGGCAGTGAGGGGATCCTCGACACCCGTTCGAGCAACCTGTCCAAGGCCAAGAGCAATCTGGCCAACCAGCAGGCAGCCCTGGATCGTCGGGTCGAGACGCTGACGGCGGTGCTGACCAAAAAGTACAACGACATGGATACCCTTGTCGGCAAGCTGAAGGCAACGGCGAGCAATATCACTTCGATGTTCGACGCGATGAATGCGCAGAAAAACGCTTCATAGCGCATAAACGCCAAAAGCCCGGCAGCGGATTCCGCTTGTCGGGCTTTTTTAGTTTCGGGCTAAAGATTTTTGACGCTATGTCGATAGCCTAATTATACGAATCACAGAGTTTAGATGAGGTACAGCATGAACCCGATGTTAGCCCTTCGGCAGTACCAGAAGATTGGCGCGCAAGCCCAGACTTCCGAGGCCAGCCCTCATCGTCTGGTGCAAATGCTTATGGAAGGCGGTCTGGATCGCATCGCTCAGGCTAAAGGCGCCATGGAGCGCAAGGATGTCGCCAGCAAGGGTGTTCTAATCGGCAAGGCCATCGGCATTATCGGTGGTTTGCGAGAGGGATTGGACCTGGAGAAGCAGGCGGAGTCCGTTGGTGAGTTGGACAATCTCTATGCTTACATGATGAAACGCCTGGCAGAAGCCAACCTCAAGACCGATCCGAAAATCCTCGACGAAGTTGCCGATTTGCTTCGCACGGTGAAAGACGGTTGGGATGCTATTGGCGCACCTGCTCCCCAGTTTTAAGGAGATCACCATGAGTCTTGTATTGCAGCGAATCGAACAAACCCGGGACGCCCTGGTCGAGGCATTGGCCGAGCGTAACTGGGAAGCCATCGGTGAATTGGACCTGGCTTGCCGTTCCTGCATGGAAGACGTCTTGAGTGAAGCTTCGGTGGACGAGACCGCGTTGCGCGAAAACCTGGAGGAGTTGCTGGGGGTGTATAAACAGCTCCTGGAAGCGGCGACGGGGGAGCGACAAGCGATAGTCGACGAGATGTCGCAGATCCACCAAGCACAGAACGCGGCAAAGGTTTACCATCTGTTTGGTTAATTAACCCTCAGTTAATCCAAACATAGTGCGCCATAAATTTGACTGTGCACGGTTTTTTGACTTAACTAGTGGCTGGTTCCAGATTTCAGGCGTCTACAGGCACAACGTGTCTGCAAGCGTCTAGCTTGCCCCTCATTTTGGGCATTGAGTTGACTAGGGAAGTTGCTATTGCATGTGGCGTGAAACCAAAATTCTGCTGATTGATGACGATAGCGTCCGCCGCCGCGATTTGGCGGTGATTTTAAATTTTCTCGGCGAAGAAAATTTACCCTGTGGCAGCCATGACTGGCAGCAGGCGGTCGGCTCTCTGTCATCAAGTCGTGAAGTAATCTGTGTCCTCATCGGGACGGTAAATGCTCCTGGTGCACTTTTGGGCCTGTTAAAGACACTCTCAACCTGGGATGAGTTCCTTCCAGTTTTGTTAATGGGCGATAATTCTTCCATTGACTTGCCGGAAGACCAGCGTCGCCGAGTGCTTTCGACGCTCGAAATGCCGCCCAGCTACAGCAAACTGCTCGATTCGTTGCACCGTGCCCAGGTCTATCGCGAGATGTATGACCAGGCCCGTGAGCGCGGTCGTCACCGTGAACCGAATCTTTTCCGCAGCCTTGTCGGCACCAGCCGGGCGATTCAACACGTCCGTCAGATGATGCAGCAAGTCGCCGACACCGACGCCAGCGTGCTGATCCTCGGTGAGTCCGGCACTGGCAAGGAAGTGGTCGCGCGCAATCTGCACTACCACTCCAAGCGTCGTGAAGCGCCGTTCGTTCCGGTCAACTGCGGGGCGATTCCGGCCGAGTTGCTGGAAAGCGAATTGTTCGGTCACGAGAAGGGTGCCTTCACCGGGGCGATCACCAGCCGTGCCGGGCGTTTCGAGCTGGCCAACGGCGGTACGCTGTTCCTCGACGAAATTGGCGACATGCCGTTGCCGATGCAGGTCAAGCTGTTGCGCGTCTTGCAGGAGCGCACGTTCGAGCGCGTGGGCAGCAACAAGACCCAAAGCGTCGATGTGCGGATCATCGCGGCAACCCACAAGAATCTCGAAAGCATGATCGAGATCGGCACGTTCCGCGAAGACCTCTACTATCGCCTGAACGTGTTCCCGATCGAGATGGCGCCGTTGCGTGAGCGCGTCGAAGACATCCCGTTGCTGATGAACGAGTTGATCTCGCGCATGGAGCACGAGAAGCGCGGGTCGATCCGGTTCAACTCGGCGGCGATCATGTCGCTGTGCCGTCACGGCTGGCCGGGCAACGTTCGCGAGCTGGCCAACTTGGTGGAGCGCATGGCGATCATGCACCCGTACGGGGTGATCGGCGTGGTCGAGTTGCCGAAGAAATTCCGCTACGTCGATGACGAAGACGAGCAGTTGGTCGACAGCCTGCGCAGTGATCTCGAAGAGCGGGTGGCCATCAACGGTCATACCCCGGACTTCACCGCCAATGCGCTGCTCCCGCCGGAAGGCCTGGACCTGAAAGACTACCTCGGCGGTCTGGAGCAAGGGTTGATTCAGCAGGCGCTGGATGACGCCAACGGCATTGTGGCGCGGGCGGCCGAACGGCTGCGTATTCGTCGCACGACCCTGGTGGAGAAGATGCGCAAGTACGGCATGAGCCGTCGTGATGGTGATGAACAGGCGGATGATTGACGCCTGTTTTTCAACCCCTTCATTTATAGGCAGTTTTTTTTAGGCACGGGTATTGCTACATCCCTCGCAACGTTCCGTTTAACTGACGGTCAACCACGCGAGAGAGCACAATGCCCCAAGCCGCCCAGATGTCTCCTGTCCCTGATGTTTCGGGGCAACCGTCGTCCGTAGAGCAGGCAAGCCGGCTTGGCCTTGAGCAGGCGTTTGCGCTGTTCAACCAGATGTCGAGCCAATTGACCGATTCCTACAGCATGCTCGAAGCCCGGGTCACCGAGCTCAAGGGTGAGCTGGCGGTGGTCAGCGCCCAGCGCATGCAGGAGCTGGCGGAAAAAGAGCGTCTGGCCAACCGGCTGCAAAACCTCCTCGATCTATTGCCCGGCGGCGTCATCGTCATCGACGCCCAAGGCATCGTGCGTGAAGCCAATCCTGCTGCGTGTGAGCTGCTCGGCTTACCCCTCGAAGGCGAGTTGTGGCGCCACGTCATTGCGCGATGCTTTGCGCCGCGCGAAGATGACGGTCACGAAATCTCCCTCAAGGACGGTCGGCGCCTGTCRATCGCAACCCGCTCGCTGGATGCCGAACCCGGTCAGTTGGTGTTGCTCAACGACCTGACTGAAACCCGTCATCTGCAAGATCAACTGGCCCGCCATGAGCGCCTGTCGTCGCTCGGTCGCATGGTCGCCTCGTTGGCCCATCAGATTCGTACGCCGTTGTCCGCCGCGTTGCTCTATGCCAGTCATTTGACTGAGCAGGAACTACCGGTCGCCACGCAGCAGCGTTTTGCCGGCCGCCTGAAAGAGCGACTGCATGAGCTGGAACACCAGGTGCGCGACATGCTGGTGTTCGCTCGCGGTGAGCTGCCGTTGACCGATCGTGTCACTCCAAAAATGCTGATGCAGTCGCTGCAAGCGGCGGCGCTGACTCTTGTTCAGGATCTGCCGGTGCGCTGGCAATGCGACAGTCATGCCGGTGAGTTGCTGTGCAATCGCGACACGCTGGTCGGGGCGATCCTCAATCTGATCGAAAACGCCATTCAGGCCAGCGCCGGCGACGTCCGTTTGAAAGTTCATCTGTATACCCGCGACAACAACCTGCGCGTATCGGTCAGCGACAGCGGCAGTGGTATCGACACGAAGGTATTGGCACGTTTGGGCGAGCCGTTTTTCACCACCAAAACCACCGGCACCGGTCTGGGGCTGACCGTGGTCAAGGCAGTGGCCCGTGCTCATCAGGGAGAATTGCAGTTACGTTCGCGGCCGGGGCGCGGTACTTGCGCGCAGGTGATCCTGCCGCTTTTTGCGGGTGAGCAGCCCTGCGCTCAGGGAGTGAAGTGAAGGACATGGCCATCAAGGTTTTACTGGTCGAGGACGATCGCGCGCTACGGGAAGCACTGGCCGATACGCTGGTGCTTGCCGGACACGCTTACAAGGCGGTCGGTTCGGCGGAAGAGGCGCTGGCTGCGGTTGGCGCCGAGGCATTTAGCCTGGTGGTCAGTGACGTCAACATGCCGGGCATGGACGGTCATCAGCTGCTTGGATTGCTGCGGGCTCGTCAGCCGCAACTGCCGGTGTTGTTGATGACCGCTCACGGTGCGGTCGAACGTGCGGTCGACGCCATGCGTCAGGGTGCGGCGGATTACCTGGTCAAGCCGTTCGAGCCCAAAGCCTTGCTCGACCTGGTGGCGCGTCACGCCTTGGGCAATCTCGGCGCGACCGAGAGCGAGGGGCCTGTGGCGTTCGAGCCGGCCAGTGCGCAATTGCTGGAATTGGCCGCGCGCGTGGCGCGCAGTGATTCCACGGTGTTGATCTCCGGTGAGTCCGGGACCGGCAAGGAAGTGCTGGCGCGTTACATCCATCAGCACTCCCATCGCGCCAGTCAGCCATTCATTGCGATCAACTGCGCAGCGATTCCGGACAACATGCTTGAAGCCACTTTGTTCGGTCACGAAAAAGGTTCGTTCACCGGCGCCATCGCGGCGCAGGCCGGCAAGTTCGAGCAGGCCGATGGCGGGACGATCCTGCTCGATGAAATTTCTGAAATGCCCCTCGGCCTGCAGGCCAAGTTACTGCGCGTATTGCAGGAGCGCGAAGTCGAACGAGTCGGCGCACGCAAGCCGATCACGCTGGATATTCGAGTGGTCGCTACCACTAACCGTGACCTGGCCGGTGAAGTGGCGGCGGGGCGTTTCCGCGAAGATCTTTACTATCGCCTGTCGGTGTTCCCGTTGGCCTGGCGTCCGTTGCGTGAGCGCACCGCCGACATCCTGCCGCTGGCCGAGCGCCTGCTGGCCAAACACGTCAATAAAATGAAGCATGCCGCGGCAAAGCTTTCGCCCGAGGCGCAGGCCTGCCTGATCGGCTATCCGTGGCCGGGCAACGTGCGTGAACTGGATAACGCGATCCAGCGGGCCTTGATTCTGCAGCAGGGCGGTTTGATCCAGCCGCAGGATTTTTGTCTGGCCGGGCCCGTGGCGTGTGCGCCATTGCCAGCATTGGCGCCGGCGCCTGCACGAGCAGTGGAAGTCGAAGTCGAATCGGCGGGCGCCCTCGGCGATGACCTGCGGCGCCGTGAGTTCCAAATGATCATCGACACCTTGCGCGCCGAGCGCGGCCGCCGCAAAGAAGCCGCCGAGCGACTGGGCATCAGCCCGCGCACCTTGCGCTACAAGCTGGCGCAGATGCGCGATGCCGGAATGGATGTGGAAGCGTATTTGTTCGCCACGTAACGGTCGGCAAACAAAAGCACAGGAGAGCTTTTGTTTAGAGCGGCCACGGAGCTGGCACCCTTGTTGCTAACACCTCACTACTCGCCGAGTGAGTGTCAAAAAATTGCGAGTAGCCAAAGAGAGCAGACCATGAGCCAAGGTATTGAATTCAACCGGTTGATGCTGGATATGCGCGCCATGCAAATGGATGCCATGTCTGCGCCGAAATCGACTGCCGCAGTCCCTGAAGCGGGTGGCAGCAGCTTTGCCGACATGCTCGGTCAGGCCGTCAATAAAGTGAACGACACCCAGCAGGCGTCCAATCAGTTGGCCAGTGCCTTCGAGATCGGTAAAAGCGGCGTCGACCTGACGGACGTGATGATTTCCTCACAGAAGGCCAGCGTGTCTTTTCAGGCACTGACCCAAGTGCGTAACAAGCTGGTTCAGGCTTACCAAGACATCATGCAGATGCCGGTTTAAGGACGAGATTGAGTCATGGCAGAAGCAATCGCCGATAATGTTCCGGCCAAGGCCACTCCAATAGACGGCAAACCGCCGCTGTTCGGGTTGTCTTTCCTGGAAAACCTCTCCGAGATGACCATGTTGCGTCAGGTGGGCCTGTTGGTCGGCCTGGCTGCGAGCGTGGCGATTGGTTTTGCCGTGGTGTTGTGGTCCCAGCAGCCGGACTACCGGCCTCTATACGGCAGCCTTGCCGGCATGGACGCCAAACAGGTCATGGAAACCCTGGCCGCCGCCGACATTCCCTATACCGTCGAACCGAATTCCGGTGCCTTGCTGGTCAAGGCCGATGACCTGTCCCGTGCGCGGCTCAAGCTCGCGGCCGCTGGTGTCACTCCCAGCGACGGCAATATCGGTTTCGAGATTCTCGACAAGGAGCAGGGGCTGGGTACCAGTCAGTTCATGGAGGCGACCCGCTATCGTCGCGGCCTCGAAGGCGAACTGGCCCGGACCATCTCCAGCCTGAACAACGTCAAGGGTGCCCGCGTGCACCTGGCGATTCCGAAAAGTTCGGTGTTCGTGCGTGACGAGCGCAAGCCAAGCGCTTCGGTTCTGGTTGAACTGTATTCCGGTCGCTCGCTGGAGCCGGGCCAGGTCGTCGCCATCATCAATCTGGTGGCGACCAGCGTTCCCGAACTGAGCAAATCGCAGATCACCGTTGTCGACCAGAAGGGCAACCTGCTGTCGGATCAGGCGGAAAACTCCGAGCTGACCATGGCCGGCAAGCAGTTCGATTACAGCCGTCGCATGGAAAGCATGCTGACTCAGCGCGTGCATAACATCCTGCAACCGGTGCTGGGCAACGACCGCTATAAAGCCGAAGTCTCGGCCGATGTGGATTTCAGCGCCGTCGAATCGACTTCCGAGCAGTTCAACCCGGATCAACCGGCGTTGCGCAGCGAGCAGTCGGTCAACGAACAACGTACCGCCAGCAATGGCCCGCAAGGTGTGCCGGGTGCCTTGAGCAACCAGCCGCCGTCGCCTGCCTCGGCGCCGCAAACCACTGGTGGCGCCACTGCGTCGGCCGGCATGGTGCAGCCAGGCCAGCCACTGCTTGATGCCAACGGTCAGCAGATCATGGACCCGGCCACTGGTCAGCCGATGCTGGCGCCGTACCCGGCCGACAAGCGTCAACAATCCACCAAGAACTTCGAGCTCGACCGTTCCATCAGCCACACCAAACAACAGCAGGGCCGTTTGAATCGCCTGTCGGTGTCGGTGGTGGTGGACGATCAGGTCAAGGTCAACGCAGCCAATGGCGAAACCACCCGTGCGCCGTGGAGCGCCGATGAATTGGCGCGCTTCACTCGCCTGGTGCAGGACGCGGTCGGTTTCGACGCCAGCCGTGGCGACAGCGTCAGCGTGATCAACATGCCGTTCTCTGCTGAGCGCGGTGAAGTGATCGCCGAGATTCCGTTCTACTCCCAGCCGTGGTTCTGGGACATCGTCAAGCAAGTGCTGGGGGTGTTGTTCATCCTGGTGCTGGTGTTCGGTGTGTTGCGTCCGGTGCTCAAGAACATCACCGGCGGGGGCAAAGACAAGCAACTCGCGGCCTTTGGCAGCGACGTGGAACTCGGTGGCATGGGCGGCCTGGACGGCGAACTGGCCAACGACCGCGTCAGCCTCGGTGGCCCGACCAGCATCCTGCTGCCGAGCCCGAGCGAAGGCTATGACGCACAGTTGAATGCAATCAAGAGTCTGGTGGCAGAAGATCCGGGTCGCGTGGCCCAGGTCGTGAAAGAGTGGATTAACGCAGATGAGTGATAACCGAGCCGCTGTCGCCAAACTGTCCCGGGTTGATAAAGCCGCGATCCTGCTGCTGTCCCTGGGTTCTACGGATGCCGCACAAGTGCTGCGCCACATGGGGCCCAAAGAGGTCCAGCGTGTGGGCGTGGCCATGGCCCAGATGGGTAACGTGCACCGCGAGCAGGTCGAACAGGTCATGAGCGAGTTCGTCGACATCGTCGGCGACCAGACCAGCCTGGGCGTCGGCTCCGATGACTACGTGCGCAAAATGCTCACCCAGGCCTTGGGCGAAGACAAGGCCAACGGCCTGATCGACCGGATCCTGCTGGGCGGCAACACCAGTGGCCTCGACAGTCTGAAGTGGATGGAACCGCGCGCCGTCGCCGACGTGATCCGCTACGAGCACCCGCAGATCCAGGCGATCGTAGTGGCGTACCTTGATCCGGACCAGGCCGGTGAAGTGCTGGGCAACTTCGACCATAAGGTGCGGCTGGACATCATCCTGCGGGTGTCTTCGCTGAACACCGTGCAGCCGGCGGCCCTGAAAGAGCTCAACCAGATTCTCGAGAAGCAGTTCTCCGGCAACTCGAATGCCTCGCGCACCACCCTGGGTGGCATCAAGCGCGCGGCAGACATCATGAACTTCCTCGACAGCTCGATCGAAGGTCAGTTGATGGACTCGATCCGCGAAGTCGACGAAGACTTGTCCGGTCAGATCGAAGACCTCATGTTCGTGTTCAACAACCTGTCCGATGTCGACGACCGCGGTATTCAGGCGCTGTTGCGCGAGGTGTCCTCGGACGTCCTGGTGCTGGCCCTCAAAGGCTCGGACGAAGGCGTCAAGGAAAAGATCTTCAAGAACATGTCCAAACGAGCGGCCGAACTGTTGCGCGACGACCTCGAGGCCAAAGGCCCGGTGCGTGTCAGCGACGTGGAAACGGCGCAGAAAGAAATCCTCACCATTGCCCGCCGTATGGCCGAAGCCGGAGAAATCGTTCTCGGCGGGAAGGGCGGCGAAGAGATGATCTAAGGTCACTATGTCGTCCAAACATGATGAGTCCCAGACCGACCTGATCCGTGGCAAGAACGTCGCAGGTTTCGATGTCTGGGCGCTGCCCAGCTTCGACCCGTTTGTGCCARAACCCGAGCCGGAACCGGAACCCGAACCGCCGGAAATGGAAGAAGTGCCGCTGGAAGAAGTCCAGCCACTGACCCTCGAAGAGCTCGAAAGCATTCGCCAGGAGGCCTACAACGAAGGCTTCGCGGTTGGCGAGAAAGAAGGTTTCCATAGCACCACGCTCAAGGTCCGTCAGGAAGCCGAAGTGGCCCTGACGGCCAAGATCGCTTGCCTGGAACAGTTGATGGCCAACCTGTTCGAGCCCATTGCCGAGCAGGACACCCAGATCGAAAAGTCGCTGGTCGACCTTGTACAGCACATCACCAAACAGGTTATTCAGCGCGAGCTGGCCATCGACTCGACGCAGATCGAACACGTCATGCGTGAAGCGCTCAAGCTCTTGCCACTGGGCGTGGGCAATGTGCGGTTGTACGTCAACCCGCAGGATTTCGAACAGGTCAAAGCCCTGCGCGAGCGCCATGAGGAAACCTGGCGCATCGTCGAGGACGAGTCCTTGTTGCCGGGCGGTTGCCGGGTCGAGACCGAACACAGCCGTATCGATGCGACCATCGAAACCCGTGTGACCCAGGTCATGGCCAAGCTGTTCGACCAATTGCACGATCAGGCGTTGCACCCGGCCGCGCCGGACCTCAGCCTGGAATTGCCGATCGACAAGAAGCCTGCCGTCACCCCGGTCGAACCGGAACTGGACCATCCCGATGCGCCTTGATCGCACCAGCTTCGCCAAGCGCCTCGGCAGCTACGCCGAGGCCACGGAGCTGGCTGGCGCGCCGATCCTCGAAGGTCGCCTGTTGCGTATGGTCGGCCTGACCCTCGAAGCCGAAGGCTTGCGCGCCGCCATGGGCAGCCGCTGCATGGTCATCAACGATGACAGCTATCACCCGGTGCAGGTCGAAGCCGAAGTCATGGGCTTCTCCGGCAGCAAAGTGTTTCTGATGCCGGTCGGCAGCGTCGCCGGCATTGCGCCAGGCGCACGCGTGGTTCCCCTGGCGGACAACGGTCGCTTGCCGATGGGCATGAGCATGCTCGGGCGGGTGCTCGATGGCGCCGGTCGTGCGCTGGATGGCAAGGGCGGGATGAAGGCTGAAGACTGGGTGCCAATGGACGGCCCGACCATCAACCCGCTCAAGCGTGACCCGATCAGCCAGCCGCTTGACGTGGGCATTCGCTGCATCAACGGTTTGTTGACGGTCGGTCGCGGTCAGCGCCTCGGGCTGTTCGCCGGTACCGGCGTCGGCAAGAGTGTGCTGTTGGGCATGATGACCCGTTTCACCGAGGCCGACATTATCGTGGTCGGGCTGATCGGTGAGCGGGGTCGAGAAGTTAAAGAGTTCATCGAGCACATCCTCGGTGAAGAAGGGCTCAAGCGTTCGGTGGTGGTGGCTTCGCCGGCGGACGATGCGCCGCTGATGCGTTTGCGCGCGGCCATGTACTGCACGCGGATCGCCGAGTATTTCCGCGACAAGGGCAAGAATGTCCTGTTGCTGATGGATTCCCTGACCCGTTTCGCTCAGGCCCAGCGGGAAATCGCCCTGGCCATCGGCGAACCGCCGGCGACCAAGGGCTATCCGCCGTCGGTGTTTGCCAAGTTGCCGAAACTGGTGGAGCGGGCCGGTAACGCCGAAAAGGGCGGCGGCTCGATCACCGCGTTCTACACGGTATTGTCTGAAGGCGATGACCAACAGGACCCGATCGCCGACTCGGCGCGGGGCGTGCTTGACGGGCACATCGTGCTGTCCCGGCGTCTGGCCGAGGAAGGGCATTACCCGGCCATCGACATCGAAGCGTCCATCAGTCGGGTCATGCCGTCGGTGGTCGGTATCAAACACCTGAACCACGCGCAGATGTTCAAGCAATACTGGTCGCGCTATCAGCAGAGCCGCGACCTGATCAGTGTCGGCGCCTACGTGCCCGGCGGTGACCGGGAAACCGACACAGCGATCAATCTGCAACCGGCCATGTCCCTGTACCTGCGCCAGGGCTTGAACGACAACATCAGCATGGGCGCCAGCGAAAACCATCTTGCTTCGGTCTTCGCGCCAGCGCCAGGCGGTTAACCGGTCATGGCCTCGAGTCGCGCGGCACGCCTGGCGCCTGTGGTGGACATGGCTGAAAAGGCCGAGAAAACCGCCGTCCAGCGCCTGGGGCACTTCCAGGGCCAGGTTCGTTTGGCGGAAAGCAAACTCGCCGACCTCGAAGCCTTCCGTCTCGACTACCAGGAACAATGGATCGTGCGCGGCAGTGGCGGCGTTTCGGGTCAGTGGCTGCTGGGCTATCAGGGTTTTCTCGCGCAATTGGGCACGGCCATCGACCAGCAGCGCCAGAGCCTGAACTGGCATCAAAACAACCTGAACAAGGCCCGAGAAGCCTGGCAACAGGCATTTGCCCGGGTCGAAGGCTTGCGCAAACTGGTTCAGCGCTACATGGATGAGGCACGGCAACTGGAAGACAAGCGCGAGCAGAAGTTGCTGGATGAATTGTCCCAGCGGTTGCCGCGTCAGGATTCGTATTGAATCAGGTAGCCCGCGAAGGCGATTTCACAAACCGTACAATTTTTTCAGCCTTGCTCCAGCCCCCATCAGGTGCTAAACCTTCTACACGTACGTTCGTCAATGACAAGGAAGCCGTGAAATGTCAGTCGTTACAGAAGTATCCTCGGATGGGAAAAAGCTGACGATTTCGATCGAGGGACGATTCGATTTCGGTCGGCATCAGGAGTTTCGCGAGTCCTACGAGCGACTCAACAGTAAACCCGAGTCCATTGTGGTGGACCTGAAGAAAGCCACTTATCTCGATAGCTCGGCGCTGGGCATGTTGCTTTTGCTGCGCGATCACGCCGGTGGCGACAACTCCGATATTCGTGTCGTCAACAGCAGTAGCGATGTGAAKAAAATCCTCGCCATCTCCAACTTCGACAAGCTGTTCGACATCAGTTGACTGTCATGCAGCCGCYCGAGCCGCTGACGATTCTGATCGCCGAAGACAGTGCGGCCGATCGTATGCTGCTGTCGACTATCGTCCGTCGTCAGGGTCATGAAGTGCTGACAGCCAGTAATGGCGCCGAGGCGGTCGAGGCGTTTCGCTCGCAGCGGCCGCACCTGGTGCTGATGGACGCCATGATGCCGGTGATGGATGGCTTCGAGGCCGCGCAGCAGATCAAGGCGCTGGCCGGCGAAACCTTGGTGCCGATCATCTTTCTGACGTCGCTGACCGAAAGCGAAGCCCTGGCTCGTTGTCTGGAGGCCGGGGGCGACGACTTTCTGGCAAAGCCTTACAACCAGGTGATCCTCGCGGCCAAGATCAAGGCAATGGACCGCCTGCGGCGTTTGCAGGCCACGGTGCTGGAGCAGCGCGACCTGATCGCCAGGCACCATGATTACCTGCTCAACGAGCAGCGAGTGGCCAAAGCCGTGTTCGACAAGGTGGCCCACTCCGGTTGCCTGAATGCGCCGAACATCCGTTATCTGCAATCGCCCTATGCGCTGTTCAACGGTGATCTGTTGCTGGCCGCGTTTACCCCGGTCGGCGACATGCATGTGTTGCTCGGTGATTTCACCGGCCATGGTTTGCCGGCCGCTGTCGGTGCCATGCCGTTGGCCGAAGTTTTCTATGGCATGACCGCCAAGGGTTATGGCTTGTCCGAAACCCTGCGCGAGATGAACGCCAAACTCAAACGTATCCTGCCGGTCGACATGTTCTGCTGCGCGACCCTGCTGCGCCTGAGCTTTCAGCGAGGGTCGGTGGAGGTCTGGAACGGCGGGATGCCGGACGGCTATTTGCACAACGCCACCAGCGGCGAGCGTACAGCGCTCACGGCACGGCACTTGCCGCTGGGTGTGCTGAGCCCGCAAACCTTCGATGACCGCACCGAGGTGTTCCCGATGGCCGTCGGGGATCGGGTGTTCCTGTTGTCTGATGGAGTGATCGATACCTGCGATGCCAATGAACAGTTATTTGGCGTAGAGCGATTGGAGCAGGTGTTTGCAGCCAATCGTCAGCCCGATGCGCTGTTCGAAGAAATCGAGCAGGCCCTGCGGGACTTTCGCGGCGAGGCTCGCGATGACGTGAGCATGGTTGAGGTCAGCCTGTTGGATGCGGCGCAACTGAGCCCGCCAGCACCGGTATATTCCGACAGCGGTCAGTCCTGCCCGCTGGACTGGTCGGTGAGTTTCGAATTTCGCGCCGCCACCCTCAAACGCTTCAACCCGCTGCCGTACCTGTTGCAATTGCTGTTTGAGGTGCACGGCCTGCGCGCTCAAAGTGGTGCGCTCTACAGTGTGCTGGCAGAGCTTTACTCCAACGCCCTGGAGCATGGCGTGCTAGGTCTGGATTCGAGTCTCAAGCGCGATGCTTCGGGTTTTGCGCGTTATTATCAGCAGCGCAGTGCGCGCCTGGACGAATTGCGGGACGGCTATGTGCGGGTACATTTGCAGGTGACGCCAAAAGGCGAAGGTGGTTGCCTGACTGTTCGAGTCGAAGACAGTGGCAAGGGCTTCGATGTGGTGCGGGTGATGGAGCGTCCCGTCGATGATGTCCGTTTGTCGGGACGTGGAGTCAGTTTGATCCGACAGTTGAGTCATCATGCGAGCTGGTCCGATAATGGGCGCAGCGCTCGCGTGGAGTTTTTCTGGGAGGCTCAGGCATAATCCCGGGCATTCTTGATCAAAGGAGTGAACAAGTGGACAACACACATCTGGATCGTGACGTGCTGAGCGCGTTGCAAGAAGTTATGGAGGATGGGTATCCAGAATTGCTCGATACCTTTCTCAGCGATTCCGAAGAGCGATTGAGCTTGCTGCGCAAGGCTGACGATGCCGATCGGTTAGGTGCCACGGCGCACAGTTTCAAGGGCAGCAGCAGCAACATGGGCGCGACTCGGTTGGCTGAGCTGTGCCATGAGCTGGAGCAGCGAGCCAAAGAGAAAAAACTCGAAGGCATAGAAGCGCTGGTTGGAGAGATCGACGGCGAATTCGCGATTGTTCGACCGCTTTTTGAGGCAGAGCGCCAACGTTCCCTGGCTGAATAAGACAACCATCCAGCGCTTTTGGCGGCCAGCGAACAAAGCTGGCTCGACCCTTGCAGTCAACTCACTCAACTGTACCTACGATCCCAGTGCAGCGGAGACCGTTCCATGCCCGTTACCCCCAACATTCTTATTCAGGCCGCTGCTGCGGCCAAGACTCAAGCCGCGTCCGCCAATACACCGGCGTCGACGGTTGAGCCCGGGGACAAGGCGTCCAGCTTCGCTGAGGTCTACGCCAATCAAGCCCAGAACAAGCCTTCGGCTACGGCGGACGGATCGGCTAAACCTGTACGTGACAAAGCCTCGGACAACACTGGCAAAAAGGACGTGGGCAACGACTCGTCTGCCGCCCAGGAACCGACGGTTGCCGATAGCGGCAAATCCTTGCCCGCCGATAAACCGGCGCAGGCCGATGACAAGACCGCCAGCGATGACGCGCCGGATACCGCTGAGCCGACGACGCCGGTAGTCGATACCGCGCCTGTCGATCCAGCCCTCGATCCAGCCCTCGATCCGGCGTTGATGCAAGTGGTGCAGCCGGTGCTGCCAGCCCCTGTACCGGAAACCCCACCGGTTGTCGCCGCTGTGCAGTCAACCGTACAAGCACCCGTCGCGGCCGCCGTTACCGCAACAGCGACGCCGGCCGCTGCGACCACCGATCCTGATTTCGATCCCGAAGCCGATCCTCTTGATGCGCTGCCGGCCGTGCGTATGGCGTTGGAGCAGAGCGGGCACGTTTCGGCCGCCAGCCAGGCTCAGCCAAAAGCGGCGCCGACTCAGGCTCACGTCGACGGCGAGCTGACCTCGGCACAGAACTTTGCTGCAGGCATGGCGAGCATGCTCGACGTGCAGGCTGATCAGGACAGCACCAGCCAGGGCGGCGAGAAGGCGTTCAGTGGCCTGATCGATGACGGCCTCAAGGATCTCAAGTCCGCCAGCAGCGACACCCGTGTCGATGACTTCGCCAATCGTCTGGCGGCTCTGACCCAAGCGGCAACACCCAAGACTGCCAATGCATTGCCGGTGAACCAACCGATCGCCATGCATCAGAGCGGTTGGACCGAAGAGGTGGTCAACCGGGTCATGTACCTGTCCAGCGCCAATCTCAAGGCGGCGGATATCCAGTTGCAACCGGCCGAACTGGGACGCCTCGATATTCGGGTGAACATGGTTCCGGATCAGCAGACCCAAGTGACCTTCATGAGCGCTCACCCAAGCGTTCGCGAAGCACTCGACGGGCAAATGCATCGCCTGCGAGACATGTTCGCGCAGCAGGGCATGGGCCAGGTCGACGTCAACGTTTCCGATCAGTCCCGTGGCTGGCAGGGCCAGGGCCAGGGCCAGGGGCAGGAACAGGCTCAACAGGGGCAGGGCGGGCGCACCAATGCCAGTGGCGGTCGCCTCGATTCGATGGATGAAGAGCTTCCTGCGACGGTCGCTGATGTGGCCGCCAACACCACCAGCGTGATCGGCACCAGCGCGGTCGATTATTACGCCTGATAAATCAGGACGCCCCCTCAAAAGATCGCAGCCTTCGGCAGCTCCTTGTATCTACGGGTGTACACCATCCAAATGCAGGAGCCGCCGAAGGCTGCGATCTTTTGATTTCCGTTGCCTGCCTGCCGCCTCCACATAGCCCCAGACACTTCTGGCATAACACTTGCTCTTGCCTTGCCGTGCGACTGTGAAAACCCGAATAGTGACGGATTATTGGCATGGCGAAGAGTGAAGCAGTAGTAAAAGACCCCGCAACCAAAGGCAAAATCAAGCTGATCATTGTGATCGTCGTGGCCCTGCTGCTGGCGATCGGCTTGTCCGTGGGGGCGACCTGGTTCTTCATGCACGGCGCCCAGAGCAAGCCTGCCGCCGCGACTGAAACCGCTGTGGTCGGCAAGCAGCCGGCGATCTTCGAGCCAATGGCTCCAGCCTTCGTAGCCAACTACACCCAGAACGGCCGTCAGCGCTACATGCAGGTGAGCATCACCATGCAGGGGCGTAATCAGGCTGATCTGGAGGCGCTCAAAGTCCACATGCCAGTGATCCGCAATAACCTGGTCATGCTGTTTTCCGGTCAGGATTTCGCCACGCTGGCGACCCCGGTCGGCCAGGAGATGTTGCGTCAGAAAGCCACGGCCAGCGTTCAGGAAGTGGCGCAGAAAGAGCTGGGCAAAGTGGTGATCGAACAGTTGCTTTTCACTAATTTCGTACTGCAGTAGGAACACGACATGGCCGTGCAGGACCTGCTGTCCCAGGATGAGATCGATGCGCTGTTGCATGGCGTCGACGATGGTCTGGTACAGACCGATAACGCTGCCGAACCCGGCAGTGTCAAAAGCTACGACCTGACCAGCCAGGATCGCATCGTCCGTGGACGCATGCCGACGCTGGAAATGATCAACGAGCGTTTCGCCCGCTACACCCGCATCAGCATGTTCAACATGCTGCGCCGCTCGGCGGACGTTGCCGTCGGTGGCGTGCAGGTGATGAAGTTCGGTGAATACGTGCACTCGCTGTACGTGCCGACCAGCCTCAACCTGGTCAAGATCAAGCCGCTGCGCGGCACCGCGCTGTTCATCCTCGACGCCAAACTGGTGTTCAAGCTGGTGGACAACTTCTTCGGCGGCGACGGCCGTCACGCGAAGATCGAAGGGCGTGAATTCACCCCCACCGAACTGCGTGTGGTGCGCATGGTGCTGGAACAGGCTTTCGTCGATTTGAAGGAAGCCTGGCAGGCGATCATGGAAGTGAACTTCGAGTACATCAACTCGGAAGTGAACCCGGCCATGGCCAACATCGTCGGGCCGAGCGAAGCCATTGTGGTGTCGACGTTCCACATCGAACTCGATGGCGGTGGCGGCGACCTGCACGTGACCATGCCGTACTCGATGATCGAGCCGGTGCGCGAGATGCTCGATGCCGGCTTCCAGTCGGACCTCGACGATCAGGACGAGCGCTGGATCAACGCCTTGCGCCAGGACGTGCTGGACGTCGACGTACCGATCGGTGCCACCGTTGCCCGCCGCCAGCTGCGCCTTCGCGACATCCTGCACATGCAGCCCGGCGACGTGATCCCGGTCGAGATGCCGGAAGAAATGATCATGCGCGCCAACGGCGTGCCGGCCTTCAAGGTCAAGATGGGCTCGCACAAAGGCAACCTCGCGTTGCAAGTGATCGAGCCGATCGAGCGCCGCTGACCGGCGCTCGTACCCCCTACGCATTTAACTGAATTGTTGCTCGCCGAGGACAAATGATGAACGACGATATGAACGCCCAGGACGACCAGGCACTGGCCGACGAATGGGCTGCGGCCCTGGAAGAGACCGGTGACGCCGGGCAGGCTGACATTGATGCGCTGCTGGCGGCCGATGCCGGTACGTCGGGCTCCAACCGTCTGCCGATGGAAGAGTTCGGCAGCGTGCCGAAGAACAACGATCCAGTGACGCTGGACGGACCGAACCTGGACGTGATCCTTGATATCCCGGTGTCGATTTCCATGGAAGTCGGCAGCACCGACATCAACATCCGCAACCTGCTGCAACTCAACCAGGGTTCGGTGATCGAGCTCGATCGCCTGGCCGGCGAGCCGCTGGACGTGCTGGTCAACGGCACGCTCATCGCCCACGGCGAAGTGGTAGTGGTCAACGAAAAGTTCGGCATCCGCCTGACCGACGTGATCAGCCCAAGCGAACGCATCAAGAAGCTGCGCTGAGTGAACAAGGTTCTTGCGGTTCTGTTGGCCTTGCCATCCAGCGTGCTGGCGGCCGAGTCGGTGACGACTGCTGCGACAGCGGCCGCCGCGCCAGCTGTCAGCAGTGGTGTGGCCGGGCAATTGACGCAATTGGTGTTCGGCTTGCTGCTGGTGTTGGGGTTGATCTTCTTCCTCGCCTGGCTGCTGCGCCGGGTTCAGCAGGCCGGTCCGGCGGGCAAGGGGCAAGTGATCGAGTTGATCGGTTCCCGAGCCCTCGGCCCCCGTGACCGCTTGATGCTGGTACAGGTCGGCAACGAACAGATTCTGCTCGGCCTGAGCCCCGGCACCATCACCGCGTTGCATGTGCTCAAGGAGCCGGTACAAGTGCCGGGCGCAACCGAGAAAGCGACTCCGGAGTTTGCCCAGCGTCTGTTGGAGATGCTTGGCAAGGATCAGAAGGATAAGAAGTAATGGGTGCGTTACGCATCGTCTTGACGCTGGCCCTGATGCTGGCTGCGCCACTGGCGTTCGCCGCCGATCCGTTGTCGATCCCGGCGATCACCCTGGGCACCAATGCCAATGGCGCCCAGGAATACTCGGTCAGCCTGCAAATCCTGCTGATCATGACGGCGCTGAGTTTCATCCCGGCGTTCGTCATGCTGATGACCAGTTTTACCCGGATCATCATCGTGTTCTCGATCCTGCGTCAGGCCCTGGGCTTGCAGCAGACACCGTCGAACCAGATCCTCACCGGCATGGCGCTGTTCCTCACCATGTTTATCATGGCGCCGGTGTTCGATCGGGTGAATCAGGATGCCTTGCAGCCGTATCTGGCGGAGAAACTCACCGCTCAGGATGCTGTCGCCAAGGCTCAGGTGCCGATCAAGGACTTCATGCTGGCCCAGACTCGCAGCAGCGATCTGGAGCTGTTCATGCGCCTGTCCAAGCGCACTGATATTGCTACGCCGGATCAGGCGCCGCTGACGATTCTGGTGCCGGCGTTCGTGACCTCGGAACTGAAAACCGCGTTCCAGATTGGCTTCATGATCTTCATTCCGTTCCTGATCATCGACCTGGTGGTGGCCAGTGTGCTGATGGCGATGGGTATGATGATGCTCTCGCCACTGATCATTTCCCTGCCGTTCAAAATCATGCTGTTCGTGCTGGTGGATGGCTGGGCGTTGATCATCGGCACGTTGGCCAGCAGCTTCGGCGGTGTTTCACCATGACGCCCGAAGTTGCCGTGGACATCTTTCGCGAAGCGCTGTGGCTGACCACCATGATGGTCGCCGTGCTGGTGATTCCGAGCTTGCTGGTGGGGCTGTTGGTGGCGATGTTCCAGGCGGCCACGCAGATCAACGAACAGACCCTGAGCTTCCTGCCGCGTCTGCTGGTGATGCTGGTGACGCTGATCGTTGCCGGCCCGTGGCTGGTGCAGACTTTCATGGAATACATTCTTCAGCTGTACCACAGCATTCCTCAGGTCATCGGTTAAGCCATGTCGCTGCTGCAACTGACCGATACCCAGATCAGCACCTGGGTGGCGACGTTCATGTTGCCGCTGTTTCGCATCGGCTCGTTGCTGATGGTCATGCCGATTTTCGGCACGACGCTGGTGCCCAAACGCGTGCGTTTGTACTTCGCGCTGGCGATCACTGTGGTCATCGCACCGGGTCTGCCGCCCATGCCCGCGGTCAACGCGCTGGACTTGAGTGCGATGCTGCTGATTGCCGAGCAGATCATCATCGGTGCGGTTCTCGGTTTCTCCTTGCAACTGTTCTTCCAGGCGTTCGTGGTCGCCGGGCAAATTGTCGCGATCCAGATGGGCATGGGCTTCGCTTCGATGGTCGACCCTACGAACGGCGTGTCAGTGGCGGTGATCGGGCAGTTTTTCACCATGCTGGTGACGCTGTTGTTCCTGTCGATGAACGGCCACTTGGTGGTGTTCGAAGTCCTCACTGAAAGCTTCACCACGCTGCCGGTCGGTGGCGGGTTGATGGTCAATCATTTCTGGGAACTGGCCGGCAAGCTCGGCTGGGTGCTTGGTGCGGCGCTGTTGCTGGTGCTGCCGGCGATCACCGCGTTGCTGGTGGTCAATATTGCATTTGGCGTGATGACCCGGGCGGCGCCGCAGCTGAACATCTTCTCGATCGGTTTCCCGCTGACCCTGGTACTTGGACTGTTCATCGTCTGGGTCGGCCTGGCGGACATTCTCAATCAGTATCAACCGCTGGCCGCCGAGGCCTTGCAGTTGTTACGCGAACTGGCACAGGCGCGCTGAGTCATGGCTGAGAGCGAAAGCGGTCAGGACAAAACAGAAGACCCCACGGAGAAACGCAAAAAGGACTCCCGTGAGAAGGGTGAGATTGCGCGCTCCAAGGAGCTCAACACCCTGGCGGTCATGCTCGCCGGCGCCGGTGGGCTGCTGATTTTTGGTGGCGCCCTGGCCCAGGATTTGATGGAGCTGATGCGCATGAACTTCTCGCTCTCGCGAGAGGTGATTCTGGATCAGCGCTCCATGGCGACTTATCTGCTGCATTCGGGACAGATCGCCTTGTTCGCGATTCAGCCGGTGATGATCACCTTGCTGCTGGCCGCGCTGATCGGCCCGATTTCCCTGGGGGGCTGGCTGTTTGCGGCTGGCTCCATGGCGCCCAAGTTCAGTCGCATGAATCCCGCCGCAGGGCTGAAACGAATGTTCTCGGTCAAGGCGCTGGTGGAGCTGCTCAAGGCTCTGGCGAAGTTTTTCATCGTGTTGTTCGTGGCGTTGGCCGTCTTGTCGTCGGACATCGACGATCTGCTGCGCATCGCTCATGAGCCGTTGGACATGGCGATCATTCACAGCCTGCAAGTGGTCGGCTGGAGCACCTTGTGGATGGCTTGCGGGCTGATCATCATCGCGGCGGTCGACGTGCCGGTGCAGCTCTGGGAAAGCCACAATAAGCTGCTGATGACCAAGCAGGAAGTGCGTGACGAGCACAAGGATCAGGAGGGGCGGCCGGAGGTCAAACAGCGCATTCGCCAGTTGCAGCGCGAGATGTCGCAGCGGCGAATGATGGCCGCGATCCCCGACGCCGACGTGGTCATCACCAACCCGACCCACTACGCCGTGGCGCTCAAGTACGATCCGGAGAAGGGTGGTGCGCCGATGCTGATCGCCAAGGGTAGCGACTTCCTGGCCTTGAAGATCCGCGAAATCGCCGTGGCCAACCAAGTGCAGTTACTCGAATCGCCCGCCCTGGCGCGTTCGATTTACTACTCCACGGAACTGGATCAGGAAATTCCAGGCGGGCTGTATCTGGCGGTGGCTCAGGTATTGGCGTACGTCTACCAGATCCGCCAGTACCGCGCGGGCAAGGGCAAACGTCCGGATCCGCTGAAAGATGATTTGCCGATTCCGCCGGATCTGCGACGCGATTCCTGATCGGGTCTACGGTTCTGAAATCAAAAAGATCGCCGCCTYCGACAGCGCCTACGGGCGCTGATGCCGCCTCTTGGCTTTTTCATTGCCGGGCTCTTTCGCGATACTGTTTTCCTGTTTCTTCCTGTCGTCCTGTTGCTTGGGCGCAACCAGATCGAAGCCTTTGGCATCGTTGAATGACTTGACCGCTTTCTTGGGCATGATCGCTGCTCCGGCGCTTGGTATTACCAACGCTGATGATCACCATCCAATACCCATAAGGCCGTTTTGGCTACTATCAAAACTTACGGCTGTGCAGGTCTTTGGACGAATGGTGGGGCAGTGAACTTGAGCGATGTCATGTCCCGCCTCTGATCCACCTTGTTCGTAGCAGCTGCCGAGCTTGCGAGGCTGCGTTCGAGGACGCAGTCCTCGCACAGGATTTGCGACTGCTGCGCAGCCGAACGCAGCCTCGCGCAGCTCGGCAGCTGCTACCCCGGGCTCAACAAATCTATCTATTTCCCTCCTTGGCAAAAGTTGGAAGGCTTCTTGCAATAGCCGCCCTGCGCCTGCTTCAGGCGTCAAAAGTTTGCTTTAAAGGAACGGGGAAAACCGGTGGATCGCTCTCAGTTAATCAACAGTGCCCGCACAAACGTCGCCGACCTCAGTCGGGGCAATCTGGGCGTGCCGCTGTTGCTGCTGGTCATGCTGGCCATGATGATGTTGCCGGTGCCGCCGTTCCTGCTGGACGTGTTTTTCACCTTCAACATTGCCTTGTCCATCGTCGTGTTGCTGGTCTGCGTGTACGCCTTGCGGCCGCTGGATTTTGCGGTGTTCCCGACCATTCTGCTGGTGGCGACATTGCTGCGACTGGCGCTGAACGTGGCCTCCACGCGGGTGGTGATGCTCCACGGTCAGGACGGCCATGCCGCCGCCGGTAAGGTGATCCAGGCCTTCGGTGAAGTGGTGATCGGCGGTAACTACGTGGTCGGTATCGTGGTCTTCGCGATTTTGATGATCATCAACTTCGTCGTGGTAACCAAGGGCGCCGGGCGGATTTCCGAGGTGAGCGCGCGTTTCACCCTCGACGCGATGCCCGGTAAACAGATGGCGATCGACGCCGACTTGAACGCCGGCCTGATCGATCAGAACCAGGCGAAACTGCGCCGGATGGAAGTCGCCCAGGAGGCCGAGTTCTACGGTTCCATGGACGGTGCCAGCAAATTCGTGCGCGGTGATGCCATCGCCGGTCTGCTGATTCTGTTCATCAACCTGATCGGCGGCATGGCGGTGGGTATCTTCCAGCACGGCATGAGCTTTGGTGATGCCGGCAAGGTTTATGCGCTGTTGACCATCGGTGACGGTTTGGTGGCGCAATTGCCATCACTGCTGTTGTCGACCGCTGCCGCGATCATGGTGACCCGTGCTTCCGGCTCGGAAGACATGGGTAAACAAATCAATCGTCAGATGTTCGCCTCGCCGAAAGCCTTGGCGGTGGCCGCAGGCTTGATGGCGGTGATGGGCCTGGTGCCCGGCATGCCACACGTCTCCTTTCTGTCCATGGCAGCCCTGGCGGCCGGTGGCGCTTACCTGTTCTGGAAGAAGCAGAACGCGGTCAAGGTTCAGGCCCTGCAAGAGGTCAAGCGTCAGCAGGAGTTGCTGCCGTCACCGGCCCGGGCTCAGGAAACCAAGGAGCTTGGCTGGGATGACGTGACGCCGATCGACATGATTGGCCTGGAAGTGGGCTACCGCCTGATTCCGCTGGTGGATCGCAACCAGGGTGGGCAGTTGCTGGCGCGGATCAAGGGGGTGCGTAAAAAGCTCTCCCAGGACCTGGGCTTCCTGATGCCGACTGTGCATATCCGTGACAACCTCGACCTGGCGCCTAGCGCCTATCGCCTGACCCTGATGGGCGTGATCCTGGCTGAAGCGGAGATTTACCCGGAGCGCGAACTGGCGATCAACCCGGGTCAGGTCTACGGCACGCTCAATGGCATCACCGCCAAAGATCCGGCTTTTGGCCTGGAAGCGGTGTGGATCGAAATCAGCCAGCGTGCCCAGGCGCAATCCCTCGGTTACACCGTGGTCGATGCCAGTACGGTGGTGGCGACCCACTTGAACCAGATTCTGTACAAGCACTCCAGCGAGCTGATCGGCCACGAAGAAGTCCAGCAACTCATGCAATTGCTGGCCAAAAGCTCACCGAAGCTGGCCGAAGAGCTGGTGCCGGGGGTGGTTTCGCTGTCGCAACTGCTCAAAGTCTTGCAGGCGTTGCTGGCCGAACAGGTGCCRGTGCGGGACATCCGCAGCATCGCCGAAGCCATCGCGAACAACGCCGCCAAGAGTCAAGATACCGCCGCTTTGGTGGCCGCAGTGCGCGTCGGCGTATCCCGTGCAATCGTGCAAAGCATTGTAGGCACTGAGTCGGAGCTGCCTGTGATCACCTTGGAACCAAGGTTGGAACAAATATTGCTCAATAGTCTTCAGAAGGCAGGACAAGGCTCGGAAGAGGGCGTTCTGCTGGAGCCAAGCATGGCGGAAAAACTGCAACGCTCGTTGATCGATGCGGCGCAGCGTCAGGAAATGCAAGGTCAGCCGGTGATTCTGCTGGTGGCCGGTCCGGTTCGCGCGATGCTCTCGCGATTCGGTCGGCTGGCGGTGCCGGGTTTGCACGTGTTGGCTTACCAGGAAATTCCTGACAACAAGCAAGTGACCATCGTTGCGACAGTAGGGCCCAACGGCTGAGGTAGTGGTTTATGCAAGTTAAGCGTTTTTTCGCCGCCGATATGCGTCAGGCCATGAAACTGGTTCGTGATGAGCTGGGCGCTGATGCCGCCATCATTGGCAATCGCCGGATCGCCGGCGGTGTCGAGCTGACGGCTGCCCTGGATTACAAATTGTCGGCGCTGGCCCCGCGTGTTCCGAACATGGAACTCGAGGATGAGCTGCGCAAGACCCAGTCGCGGATCGTCACCGCCCAGGCCGAACTGAGCCTGCGCGGCGATGGCGAGAGCGACAAGACCACCAATCGCCAGTTGTTCGCCGGCCTGCCGTTGACCGCCGCCGAACCGCTGATCGAACCGGCGCTCGCCGAACCTCGGCGTCCGGCCCCCGCGCCTGCTGCGGCGACCGGTGTCGATCCGCGCGCATTCGATTCGATGCGTTTCGAGCTCAACAGCCTGCGTGAACTGATGGAAGTGCAGCTTGGCTCGCTGGCCTGGAATCAGCTGCAAGGCAGCCGTCCGGCCCAGGCCAACCTCTGGCGTCGCCTGCAACGCATCGGCCTGTCCGGCCCGTTGTCGCGCGATCTGCTGGCACTGATTACCGACATTGAAGAGCCTCGTCAGGCCTGGCGCATGTTGCTCGCGCACCTGGCGCGGATGATCGCCACCCCGGAAGTCGAGCCACTGGAAGAGGGCGGTGTGATTGCCATGGTCGGTCCGGCCGGCATGGGCAAGACCACCACGCTGGCCAAGCTCGCGGCCCGTTACGTGCTCAAGTACGGCGCGCAGAACATCGCGCTGGTGAGCATGGACAGCTATCGCATTGGTGCCCAGGAACAGCTCAAGACGCTGGGCCGGATCCTTAACGTGTCGGTGACCCACGTCGATCCGGGTCAATCCCTGGTGCAGGCGCTGGAGCCCTTGCTGCGCAAACGCGTGGTGCTGATCGATACCGCCGGCCTTCAGGCCAGCGATCCGGCACTGCGGATGCAGCTCGAAAGCCTGGCCGGGCGCGGCATCAAATCAAAAAATTATCTGGTCCTGGCAACCACCAGCCAGAAACAGGTTCTAACTGCCGCTTATCACAGTTACAAACGCTGCGGCCTCGCCGGCTGCATCCTGACTAAACTGGATGAAACGGCAAGTCTGGGCGAGGTGTTGAGCCTGGCGATCAGTCATGAGTTGCCGGTGGCTTACCTGACCGATGGTCCACGGATTCCGGATGATTTGCATCTGCCACGTCGTCATCAGTTGGTCAGCCGCGCCGTTAGCGTACAAATGCAGGAAGAACCCAGCGAAGAAGCCATGGCTGACATGTTCGCTGATATTTACCACAGCCCGACCAAGCAGGTTGGCTGAGGTGTTAATGAACATTTTTTGTACCTACATCGATGGTCTGCCATGCATTGTTCCGATGGTGAACGCGCAGCCAGTAATGTGGCCTCCGTCTAAGTAAGACAAGGTAAAGAAATAACATGGGCAGCATGCATCCCGTACAGGTGATCGCGGTGACCGGCGGCAAAGGTGGCGTCGGGAAKACTAACGTGTCAGTGAACTTGTCCCTGGCTCTAGCTGAGCTCGGCCGGCGCGTCATGCTGCTGGATGCCGATCTGGGGCTGGCGAACGTCGACGTTCTGTTGGGACTGACACCCAAACGCACGCTGGCCGACGTGATCGAAGGCCGCTGTGAGCTGCGCGACGTGCTGTTGCAAGGGCCTGGCGGTATCCGCATCGTCCCGGCCGCCTCCGGCACCCAGAGCATGGTTCATCTGAGCCCGGCCCAGCATGCCGGCCTGATCCAGGCGTTCAGTGATATCGGCGACAACCTCGACGTATTGGTGATCGACACCGCTGCGGGCATTGGTGACTCGGTAGTCAGCTTCGTGCGCGCCGCGCAGGAAGTCTTGCTGGTGGTGTGCGACGAACCGACCTCGATCACCGACGCCTACGCGCTGATCAAACTGCTTAACCGCGACTACGGCATGAACCGCTTCCGCGTCCTGGCCAACATGGCGCAGAGCCCGCAGGAAGGCCGCAACCTGTTCGCCAAGTTGACCAAGGTCACGGATCGCTTCCTCGACGTCGCCTTACAATACGTCGGCGCAGTGCCTTACGACGAAAGCGTACGCAAGGCGGTGCAGAAGCAACGCGCGGTGTATGAAGCCTTTCCGCGTTCCAAGTGCGCCCTGGCGTTCAAGGCCATTGCGCAGAAAGTCGATACCTGGCCACTGCCGGCCAACCCTCGTGGACATCTGGAGTTTTTCGTCGAGCGCCTCGTGCAACAAACTGCAGGACCCGTGCTATGACAGCCAGCGGTTACAACCTCTACAAGCAGTCGGCACGTGACGCGCAGTACGAGCTGATCGAGCGTTACGCGCCACTGGTCAAACGCATTGCCTACCACTTGCTGGCGCGTCTGCCGGCCAGTGTCCAGGTCGAAGACCTGATCCAGGCCGGGATGATCGGCCTGCTTGAAGTATCAACCAAATACGACGCCAGCAAAGGCGCGAGTTTCGAGACGTACGCGGGCATTCGAATCCGCGGCGCGATGCTCGATGAAGTGCGCAAGGGGGACTGGGCGCCACGTTCGGTCCACCGCAATACCCGCATGGTCAGCGACGCGATTCGCTCGATTGAAGCTAAAACCGGCCGTGACGCTAAAGATCACGAAGTTGCGGCCGAACTCCAATTGAGTCTCGACGATTATTACGGGATTTTGAACGACACCCTGGGCAGCCGGTTATTCAGTTTCGACGATCTGTTGCAGGACGGCGAACACGAAGGGCTGCATGAGGATGGCGCGAGTGCTCATCTCGAGCCGTCACGCGATCTGGAAGATGAACGCTTCCAGGCGGCGCTGGCGGACGCGATTGCCAATTTGCCGGAGCGTGAGCGACTGGTGTTGGCGCTGTACTACGACGAAGAGTTGAATCTCAAGGAAATCGGTGAGGTCCTGGGGGTCAGCGAGTCGCGGGTCAGCCAGTTACACAGCCAGTGCGCGGCCCGTTTGCGGGGGCGTTTGGGGGAGTGGCGAGCGCGCTGAAGGCAGTGTGGGGACACTGCGAATGGAGCTGGTGTGGTGTTGAACCGTACCGGTCTCGATCTGTTGTGCTCCAGACAGTCATTGAGTGCTTTGCCGGATTGATTGAAATGGCGCGTCCAGGTGCTGGGCGCGTTTAAGACTGCTTGGAGGTCGAATTGGACAAGAACATGAAAATCCTCATCGTTGATGACTTCTCAACGATGCGGCGGATCATAAAAAACCTGTTGCGTGACCTTGGGTTCACCAACACCGCCGAAGCCGATGACGGGCTGACCGGGTTGCCGATGCTGCAAAGCGGTAACTTCGATTTTCTGGTTACCGACTGGAACATGCCCGGTATGACCGGCATCGACCTGCTTCGTGCGGTGCGCGCCGATGAAAGGCTCAAGCACCTGCCGGTGCTGATGGTGACCGCCGAAGCCAAGCGCGAGCAAATCATCGAAGCGGCCCAGGCCGGTGTTAACGGCTATGTGGTCAAACCCTTCACAGCCCAGGCGTTGAAAGAAAAAATCGAGAAGATTTTCGAACGCATCGGCTGATGTACTGCGCACGGGGGAGCTATGGAGCATAACGAATCTTCACAGGGCGATTTTGAGTCGACCCTGAAAAAACACGCGGTCGAACTGGTCGACAGCCTTGAAAAAGGCAAGTTTGGCGACGCTGTGCAACTGATCCATGAGCTCAACCAGACCCGTGACCGCGGCCTGTATCAGGAAGTGGGCAAGCTCACCCGCGAGCTGCATAGCGCGATCGTCAATTTCCAGATTGACCCGCACATGCCGCAAGCTGAGGAAGTGTCTCAGATCACGGATGCCACCGAGCGCCTGTCCTATGTGGTCAAGCTGACCGAGGCCGCGGCCAACCGCACCATGGACCTGGTGGAAAACGCCACGCCGCTGATCAACAGCCTGAGCGATGAAGCCCAGGCGCTGAGCACGGATTGGGGACGGTTCATGCGTCGCGAAGTCGGGGCTGAAGAGTTCCGCGAACTGGCCCGGCGGGTCGATGGTTTCCTGACACGCAGCAGTGAAGACAACCGCGTCGTGTCGAGCAACCTCAACGACATTCTGCTGGCCCAGGATTACCAGGACCTCACCGGTCAGGTGATCAAGCGTGTGRCCCAATTGGTCACCGAAGTTGAAAGCAATCTGCTCAAGCTCGTGCTCATGGCCAGTCACGTAGACCGCTTTGCGGGTATCGAACACGACCGTGAGGCGATGCTTGCTGAAAAAGATCCACAAAAACATCTCTCTCAGGGTGAAGGTCCGCAGATTCATGCCGATAAAAGAGAAGACGTTGTGTCCGGTCAGGACGATGTGGACGATTTGTTATCCAGTCTTGGATTTTAGTTTTCTGGGTTTTTAGACCTGTAGGAGCACCCCCTTAATGAGCTTCGGCGCCGATGAAGAGATCCTTCAGGATTTCCTGGTTGAGGCCGGCGAGATTCTAGAGCAACTGTCCGAGCAGCTGGTCGAGCTGGAAAGCCGACCTGATGATGCGGACTTGCTCAATGCAATTTTTCGCGGTTTTCACACTGTAAAAGGGGGCGCCGGCTTCCTCCAGCTCAACGAGCTGGTGGAGTGCTGTCACATCGCCGAGAACGTGTTCGACATCCTGCGCAAGGGTGAGCGTCGCGTCGACTCGGAACTGATGGACGTGGTTCTCGAAGCGCTGGACGCGGTGAACAGCATGTTCAGCGAAGTCCGCGAACGCAGCCCGATCACGGCTGCCACGCCTGAATTACTCGCGGCGCTGGCCCGTCTGGCCGAGCCGCAAATGGAAGCTGCACCGGCGCCGGTCGCTGAAGTGGTTGAAGCACCGGTCGCCGAAAGCGAATCGGGCGACATTACCGATAACGAATTCGAACAACTGCTGGACTCGCTGAACGCCGTCAAGGCCCAGGCCGAGGCGCCCGTAGCGGCTGCGCAGCCTGTTTCGCAGCCTGCCGCCGATGCAGCCGCCAGTGACGAAATCACCGATGCCGAGTTCGAGTCGTTGCTCGATCAATTGCACGGCAAAGGCCAGTTCGCCGCCGATGCAGTAGCCGCTGCGCCTGCTGCTCCGGCTGCTCCGAAAGCCGCCGGCGACAGCTCCGACATCACCGACGACGAGTTCGAAGCACTGCTCGACCAGTTGCACGGCAAAGGCAACTTTGCGGTCGATGCGCTGGAATCGGCAATCGCTTCGGCGCCAGCCCCGGCTGCGCCAACCGCCGCTGCGGCCGGTAGCGATCTGATCTCCGATCATGAATTCGAATCGCTGCTCGACGAATTGCATGGCAAGGGCAAGTTCACTGAAGTGGGCACTGCGTCTGCTGTTGCTTCGGTAGCGACTCCGGTTGCCAAGGCACCAGCACCTGTGGCCAAGGCACCCGAGCCAAAAGCCCCCGAGCCCAAAGCAGAAGCACCGAAGCCTGCTGCCGCCGCAGCGCCGGCTCCTGCTCGTGCCCCGGCCGCGCCGCCCGCGGAAAAGCCAACCAGCGAAGCCGAGACCACCGTGCGGGTCGACACCGCGCGTCTCGACGAAATCATGAACATGGTCGGCGAGCTGGTACTGGTTCGTAACCGCCTGGTTCGTCTGGGCCTCAACAGCGGCGACGAAGCCATGTCCAAGGCCGTGTCGAACCTCGACGTGGTCACGGCCGACCTGCAAACCGCGGTCATGAAGACCCGGATGCAACCAATCAAGAAAGTCTTCGGGCGCTTCCCGCGTCTGGTTCGCGACCTGGCTCGCCAGCTCAAGAAAGAGATCAACCTGGAACTGGTCGGCGAAGAAACCGACCTCGACAAGAACCTCGTCGAGGCCCTGGCCGACCCGTTGGTCCACTTGGTGCGCAACTCGGTCGACCACGGTATCGAAGAGCCGGCTGATCGCGAAGCGATGGGCAAGCCTCGCAGCGGCAAAGTGATTCTGTCCGCTGAACAGGAAGGCGACCACATCCTGCTGTCCATCTCCGATGACGGCAAGGGCATGGACGCTGACGTTTTGCGCGGTATCGCCGTGAAAAAAGGTTTGATGGACAAGGATGCGGCGGACCGTCTCAGCGAGTCCGATTGCTTCAACCTGATCTTCGCGCCGGGCTTCTCGACCAAGACCGAGATCTCCGACGTGTCCGGTCGTGGCGTGGGCATGGACGTGGTGAAAACCAAGATCGCCCAGCTCAACGGCACCATCAATATCTACTCGACCAAGGGCAAAGGCTCGAAGATCGTCATCAAGGTCCCGTTGACCCTGGCGATCATGCCGACGCTGATGGTCATGCTCGGCAACCAGGCGTTCGCGTTCCCGCTGGTGAACGTCAACGAGATCTTCCACCTCGACCTGTCGCGCACCAACGTGGTGGACGGCCAGGAAGTGGTGATCGTGCGGGACAAGGCGCTGCCCTTGTTCTACCTCAAGCGCTGGCTGGTCAGCTCCGCCGCTCACGAAGAGCAGCGCGAGGGCCATGTGGTGATCCTTTCGGTGGGCACTCAACGGATCGGCTTCGTCGTCGATCAGTTGGTGGGCCAGGAAGAAGTGGTCATCAAGCCATTGGGCAAAATGCTCCAGGGAACCCCGGGCATGTCCGGTGCCACCATCACCGGTGACGGCCGCATTGCTCTGATTCTCGATGTTCCGAGCATGCTCAAGCGTTACGCCGCACGGCGTATTTGATTCTGGGGGAGCGGGGCGCCAGAGCCTCGCCCCGTCTAACGGAGTGTTTATGGTAGTCAAAGTCCTGGTGGTGGACGATTCGGGGTTTTTCCGCCGCCGCGTCTCGGAAATTCTTGCAGCGGATTCAAACATCCAGGTCGTCGGTACGGCGACCAACGGAAAAGAGGCGATCGATCAGGCCCTGGCCCTCAAGCCAGACGTGATCACCATGGACTACGAGATGCCAATGATGGATGGCATCACGGCGGTGCGGCACATCATGCAGCGCTGCCCAACCCCGGTGTTGATGTTCTCCTCGCTGACCCACGAAGGCGCCCGGGTCACCCTCGATGCGCTGGACGCCGGCGCGGTGGACTTCCTGCCGAAGAATTTCGAAGACATCTCCCGTAACCCGGAGAAGGTCAAGCAACTGCTGTGCGAGAAGATTCTCAGCATCTCGCGCAGTAACCGTCGTGTCAGCGCCTACACCCCTCCGGCACCGGTCGCTGCGCCAGCCCCGACGCCTGCGCCTTCGAGCGTCGGCAGCTACGGCAGCAGCGCGCCTGCGCGTCCGGCACCGGCACCGATTGCGGCGCGCCCCCATGCAGCGGCTCCGTCATCTCCCGCGCCGAAACGCAAAGCCTACAAATTGGTCGCCATCGGTACCTCCACCGGTGGCCCGGTTGCGCTGCAACGGGTTCTGACACAGTTGCCGGCCAACTTCCCGGCACCCATCGTGTTGATCCAGCACATGCCGGCAGCCTTCACCAAGGCCTTCGCCGAGCGCCTGGACAAGCTGTGCCGCATCAGTGTCAAGGAAGCCGAGGATGGCGACATCCTGCGTCCGGGCCTGGCGCTGCTCGCACCCGGTGGCAAGCAGATGATGATCGACGGCCGTGGCGCGGTGAAAATCCTGCCGGGCGACGAGCGTCTGAACTACAAGCCGTGCGTGGACATTACCTTCGGTTCCGCGGCCAAGTCCTACGGCGACAAAGTTCTGGCGGTGGTACTGACCGGCATGGGCGCCGACGGTCGCGAAGGCGCGCGTCTGCTCAAGCAGGGTGGCAGTGCGATCTGGGCCCAGGATGAAGCCAGTTGTGTGATCTACGGCATGCCAATGGCCATCGTCAAAGCCGAACTCGCGGACGCGGTGTACAGCCTCGACGACATCGGTCGGCACCTGGTTGAGGCTTGCATCTGATGGATGTGCTCAGCCTTATCGGGATCATCATGGCGTTCGTCGCCATCATCGGCGGCAACTACCTTGAAGGCGGTCACCTCGGCGCACTGGCCAACGGCCCGGCGGCGTTGATCGTACTCGGTGGCACCATCGGTGCCGCGCTGCTGCAATCGCCGATGAGTGCCTTCAAGCGTGCCATACAGATTCTCGCCTGGATTCTGTTTCCGCCTCGCGTGGACCTGGCCGGCGGCATTGATCGCGTGGTGAACTGGAGTCTGACCGCTCGCAAGGAAGGTTTGCTCGGGCTGGAAGGGGTGGCCGACGCCGAACCTGACAGCTACTCGCGTAAAGGCCTGCAATTGCTGGTCGACGGTGCCGAGCCGGAAGCGATCCGCAGCATTCTGGAAGTGGATTTCTACACCCAGGAAAGCCGCGACATCGAAGCCGCCAAGGTCTTTGAAAGCATGGGCGGCTACGCGCCGACCATCGGTATCATCGGTGCGGTGATGGGCCTGATCCACGTCATGGGCAACCTGGGCGACCCATCGCAACTGGGCAGTGGCATCGCCGTCGCCTTCGTCGCTRCCATCTACGGCGTGGCCAGTGCCAACCTGGTGCTGTTGCCGATTGCCGCCAAGCTCAAGTCCATCGCGTTACGGCAGTCGCGCTATCGCGAAATGTTGCTGGAAGGGATCCTGTCGATCGCCGAAGGTGAAAACCCTCGCTCTATTGAGTTGAAGCTTCAGGGCTTCATGGATTGATGGGGGAAATGGATCATGGCTCGTCGCAGGCAACATGAAGAACATGTGAACCATGAACGTTGGCTGGTTTCCTACGCCGACTTCATCACCTTGCTGTTCGCGTTCTTCGTGGTGATGTACTCGATCTCGTCGATCAACGAAGGCAAGTACAAGATCATTTCCGAGGCGTTGATCGGGGTGTTTACCGACTCTGACCGCGCCCTCAAGCCGATCCCCATTGGCGAAGAGAGACCGAAGACCGTGACCCCGGCCAAACCGCTGGTCAAGGACAGCGAGCAGATCGACGCCGGCATCGCCCAGGCCGCCAACGATCCACTCAAAAGCATCGCCGATGACATCAGCGCGGCGTTCGGCGACTTGATCAGCTCCAACCAGATGACCGTGCGTGGCAACGAGTTGTGGGTCGAGATCGAACTCAATTCCAGCCTGTTGTTCGGCAGCGGCGACGCCATGCCCAGCGACATTGCGTTCAACATCATCGACAAGGTCGCTGCGATCCTCCGGCCGTTCGACAACCCGATCCACGTCGAAGGTTTCACCGACGATCAACCGATCCGCACCGCGCAATACCCAACCAACTGGGAACTGTCCTCGGCCCGTTCGGCGAGCATCGTGCGGATGCTGGCGATGCAGGGCGTGAACCCTGGTCGCCTGGCATCGGTGGGTTATGGCGAATTCCAGCCAGTGGCCAACAACGCCACCGCCGAAGGCCGTGCGCGCAACCGTCGGGTGGTGCTGGTGGTGTCACGCAATCTTGATGTACGCCGTAGCCTCACCGGTACCGGAACGGCTCATGCACAACCGGATGCCGCATTGAAGCGGGCTGGCACACAAACTGCACCGACCCCGGTCAAGTCGCCGGGACGCGAGAGTGCCGTCAATTCTCCGTCACCCGCATTAATACGTTGAGCTATTTCTCGGTCGACGTTTTCGACCGGGAGGAACAATCCGAATGAGAGTCTGGGCAGTTGCCAATCAAAAGGGTGGTGTCGGTAAAACCACTTCCTCCATTGCTTTAGCCGGTTTACTGGCGGAGGCGGGCAAGCGCGTGGTTGTGGTCGATCTCGACCCCCACGGCTCCATGACCAGCTACTTCGGTTACGACCCCGACAGCCTGGAGCACAGCAGCTACGACCTGTTTCTGCACAAGGGCAACGTGCCGCAAGGCTTGCCCGGTCAGTTGTTGATGCCCACCAGCGACGAACGCATTTCCCTGTTGCCATCGAGCACCGCGCTGGCCACCCTTGAGCGCCAGTCGCCGGGCCAGAGCGGTTTGGGCCTGGTGATCGCCAAGAGTCTGGCGCAGTTGTGGCAAGACTTCGATTACGCCGTGATCGACAGCCCGCCGTTGCTCGGCGTGCTGATGGTCAATGCCTTGGCGGCCAGCCAGCAGTTGGTGATTCCGGTGCAGACCGAGCACCTGGCGGTCAAAGGCCTGGAACGCATGGTCAACACGCTGGCGATGATCAACCGCTCGCGCAAACTGGCGTTGCCGTTCAACATCGTGCCGACCCTGTTCGACCGCCGCACCCAGGCTTCGCTTGGCACTCTGCGCGTGCTGCGCGACAAGTACCCGGAAGAAATCTGGCAAGGCTACATCCCGATCGACACCCGCTTGCGTGACGCGAGCCGGGCAGGGCTGACGCCGTCGCAATTCGATGGCAAGAGTCGCGGCGTTCTCGCCTACCGCGCACTGCTCAAGCATCTGTTGGCCCAGCAACTTGTTCCGCAGGTGGCTTGAGATGAGCCTGATTCCTACGATGGTATTCGCATGACCCGGCCGGTGAAGATCACCTCGCGCCCGCAATTGGCCCTTCAGTCTTATCTGGATGGCTTGCTGCAGGACGCGACCGAAGAGCTGTTGCCTGAAGTCGAGGCGCTCCCTGAGGTTGTCGAGGCTGAAGCTGCGCTGGACGAGTTCCAGGCGGCGGTGCTCGAAGAGCAGGCGCGCGATGCGCAGAAGCCGGCAGTGGTCGCGGCCCCCGTTGTTGCGCCAGTGGCGAAGGCACCGGTGGCCGTGATCGAAGCGCCGGCACCGATTCTGGCGTCCGTGTCGACGATTGCGCCGTTGCTGCAAGCGTTGGTGCCGCCGGTGGTGGAAGTTCATCTGCCGCCGAGCAACACGCCGCCTCCGGTGGAAAATGACGATCGTCCGGCCTGGGCGGCCGAGCCGTTCGAATGCCTGTTGTTCGATGTCGCCGGGTTGACCCTCGCGGTGCCGCTGGTGTGCCTGGGTTCGATTTATTCCCTGGCCGGCCACGAGCTGACGCCGTTGTTCGGTCAGCCGGAATGGTTCCTCGGGATCCTGCCAAGCCAGGCCGGCAACCTGAAGGTGCTGGATACCGCACGCTGGGTCATGCCGGACCGCTACCGCGACGATTTCCGCCAGGGCCTGCAATACGTTATTTCAGTTCAGGGCTATGAGTGGGGGCTGGCGGTGCATCAGGTCAGCCGCTCGTTGCGCCTGGACCCGAATGAAATCAAATGGAGAAGTCACCGGGGGCAGCGGCCATGGCTCGCCGGCACGGTGATTGAACACATGTGCGCTTTGCTCGATGTCGCCGCACTGGCCGAATTGATCGCCAGCGGCGGGGCGAAGCACATGGGCGGCAGTAAGCCGAACCACAAACCGACATAAAAAACACGCATCGGCATTCAAGTGCCGGTGCACTGAATACACACCGCTAGGGCGGTTTTTCGAGGGGTCAGGGTATGAATGACAAGGCGACGGCGGCAAAAGGTTCCGAAGATCCGATCCTGCAATGGGTCACCTTCAAGCTGGACAATGAAACCTACGGCATTAACGTGATGCGCGTTCAGGAAGTCCTGCGCTACACCGAAATCGCTCCGGTACCGGGTGCCCCGAGCTACGTGCTGGGTATCATCAACCTGCGCGGCAACGTGGTCACCGTGATCGACACCCGTCAGCGTTTCGGCCTGGGCACGGTCGACGTCAGTGACAACACCCGCATCGTCATCATCGAAGCCGACAAGCAAGTGGTCGGGATCATGGTCGACAGCGTGGCTGAAGTGGTTTATCTGCGTCAGTCGGAAATCGAGACCGCACCGAACGTCGGTAACGAAGAGTCCGCCAAGTTCATTCAAGGCGTGTGCAACAAGAACAATGAACTGCTGATCCTGGTCGAGCTGGACAAGATGATGAGCGAAGAAGAATGGTCGGAACTGGAGAGTATCTGATTGATTCTTGAGGTGGCTGTGATTGTCCTGTTCCTTTTGTGGGCAGGCACGCTGGCGATGTTCCTGGCGTACATCCGCGCTCAAAGGCAGGTCGCCGCACAACAGGCTCAGGGCGATGCACTGCGCGATCAGCGCATCAAGGACCTGGCCAAGCGCGTCGACGACTACCAGAACGGCAACGTGCGCATGGGTGAAGACCTGCACGAACTGCGCGCGGTGGTCGGGCCGTTGCCGGACAAGCTGGCGCAGTTGGAGCAGCGTGATCCGTCGAGCCTTTCATTCGCCCAGGCCGCGCGCCTGGTGGGGATGGGGGCCAGCGTCGATGAGCTGACTCAGTCTTGCGGCTTGACCCAGGCTGAGGCGGAGTTGATGAGCAAGTTGCACAGAAACTGAGAAGAGCAAAAGATCGCAGCCTCGTTTCACTCGACAGCTCCTACATTGGGATGGTGTACGCCCTGTAGGAGCTGTCGAGTGAAACGGGGCTGCGATCTTTTTACATTCAATAAAGATTCAATAATCATCCCCGCGCTCGGTGACGTCCTTCTCCACCGTCACCGCATGCGGATCATGCCCCGCCGGAAACTTGCCTTTCAGATTCCAGGCAAACGCAATGATCTCGGCAATCGTGCGGTACAACTCCTCGGGAATACTCTCGCCCAATTCCATCCGCGCCAGCAGTTTCACCAGTTCGGCGTTCTCGTAAATCGGCACTTCGTAGTCACGGGCAATCCGTAGAATTTCTTCAGCCAGTTCTTCGTCACCTTTGGCCGTAAGGGTAGGGGCGTGGCTGCCGTCGTATTTGAGGGCGATGGCCTGGCGCGGTGCGGTGGATTCGTTCATGCGGTTTCGTCGACCCAGCGTTGTTCGAGACGGGTTTGAGGGCCTTGTGGCGGTGTGCCGAGGTGGCAATCCAGATCGCCGACGTTCAGCCCGGAATCCAGCAGGCGCTGGCGCAGCGCGGCCAGATTGCTTTCGATCAGGCTCGCAGTGTACGGCCGTTCGGCCCACAGCTGACTGGAGAGGCTGCCTTTGATCAGTTGGGCCTGAATCTGCAACGGCCCCAACGGTTCCATGTCGAATGCCAGCTCGACGCGCCATAGCGGTTGCTTGGGTTCGCGTTCGTCGCGGCGTTCGCGCGGTTGTTCTTTTTCGGGGGCTTCTTCGCGCTGGAATTTGACCTGCAACGGCACGATGTCCTGCAGGTTGCGCATGGGGATTTCCAGTTGCCAGGTGCTCATCAACCGCCCGTCACTGGTGACGCCAGTCTGCTCAAGGCTCGACAGCTGATGACTTTGCAAACGCGAAACCGCCGCCGCAGCCAGGCGCAGCAGGTGCTCGAGATCATCTTCGCCTTCCGCGCTTTGCAGCAGGCGCTCGGGCAGTGGGAAGCTGGTCGGCGACGGTTTGGCACTGACTTGCCCGAGCATGCCGAGGGCATTGCGCACGAAACTCGGCATGGCCTGGGCCAGGGTGTTGGCAGCGATGATTGCGTTGAGATTGGTGTTGGCCGGCAGGCCCGGCGTCAGCTGGGCGATCAGCTTGAGCAGGTCGCCTTTCATGTCTGGCGCCAGCGTCGGGTTTTGTCCGGTCAGCAATTTGGCTTCCAGGAACAGGCCACTGTTGGCCAGCGCCTGGGCCAGCCCTTTGGGCGTACTCAATTGTTGGGCGTCCGGCAGGCCAGCGAGCAATTTGTCCACGGCGGCGCGCAGGTCGCTGGAGGTCTGATCCGACGGTGGCAGATTTTGCAGGACCTTGATCAAGCCATCCAGAGAACCCTGGCGACTTTGCTGGCTGACCAATTGTTGCGTCACCGCCAACTGTTCCTGACGGCTGCTCAGCGGCACGAATTTGAGTGTCTGGGTGTCCTGCACCAAGGCACTCAGCAAGGTGCCGATGCGCAGCGGTGTCGGGCTGTCGATGCTCAGCGTGCTGCCGCTCAGCGCGGTGTTGAGCAGGCTCACCATCGAGCGAAACACCGTCGGCTGGCCCGGCACCTGCGGCATCACCTGAGAGGTCAGCACTTTGCCTTGCAGCAGGGTGCCGACCGGCAGTTGCGCGGTATCGATACGGGTGAGGGTGGCGACGCTGGAGGCGATGGCCTGTTGCACCGTGACTGCCAGATTGCCCGCCGACGGCTGGGTGATCGACAGGCTGGTACCCTGGGGCAACGGCTGAGTGCTGGTGGCCTGGACAGTGGTCTGGCGGCCGCTGTCGAGAGTGACCTTGAGCAACAGTTGAAAGGTCTGATCCGCCTGCTTGAGTGACAGCACTTCAGCCTTGGCGGTCTGACCGGCCGTGATCAGGCCCTCCATCGGCGTCAGCAGCTTGAGCAACTCGCCGCTGATCACCAATGGACGCGAAGTCGCCGGGGTGGTTGGCGGGAGCGGGAGGATGTTCATTTCGCCTGTCATACGCGGACACAACCTGAGGAAATTGCACTCTTGAGAGTAGGGAACGCCATGTATAATGCCGCCCGTCTTTCGCTGAGTGGCGAAAACATTGCAATTGATTGACGCAGCTCTCTAGAACAAGCCGTCATTGCATCTATGCTGCATCTCTTTAACGGCCGCGCCAGAGCCGACTTGAACCGCATAAGGCCCGTGAACCCTTGACCAGTCCTGTCCTGCAAACCGTTGCCCTTGCCTGTGAGCGAGACCTTCGGCTGCTTTTCGAAAATCTCGAATTGCGACTGGCCAGTGGCGAAATGTTACAGATCAGCGGCCCCAACGGCAGTGGCAAGACCAGCCTGCTACGTCTGCTTTGCGGTTTGATGCATCCGACCGCCGGTCAAGTGTTGCTCAACGGCCAGCCACTGAACGAACAACGCAGCGAACTGGCGCGCAACCTGCTGTGGATCGGCCATGCCGCCGGCATCAAGGACCTGCTGACCCCCGAAGAAAACCTCAGCTGGCTCTGCGCCTTGCATCAACCGGCCTCCCATGAGGCGATCTGGCAAGCGCTGGCGGCGGTGGGGCTGCGCGGTTTCGAGGATGTTCCCTGTCACACACTGTCTGCCGGCCAGCAACGTCGTGTGGCGTTGGCGCGGTTGTTCCTGGACAGCCCGCCGCTGTGGATCCTCGACGAGCCGTTCACCGCGCTCGATAAACAAGGCGTGGCGCAACTCGAAGAACACCTGGCCGCGCACTGCGAGCGCGGCGGCATGGTGGTGCTGACCACTCACCACACGCTGAGCCGGATGCCGGCCGGCTATCGCGACATTGATTTGGGGAATTGGGCCGTATGAGTGTTTTCGGCCTGTTGGTCGCCCGTGAGGCCCGTTTGCTGTTCCGCCGTCCTGCCGAATTGGCGAACCCGTTGGTATTTTTCGCCATCGTCGTCTCCTTGTTCCCGCTGGCGGTCGGCCCCGAGACTCAATTGTTGCAAACCTTGTCTCCGGGGCTGGTCTGGGTGGCGGCGCTTTTATCGGTTTTGCTCTCGCTGGACGGGCTCTTCCGCAGTGATTTCGAAGACGGATCCCTTGAACAGTGGGTCCTTTCGTCGCACCCCCTGCCTCTTCTGGTGCTGGCCAAGGTGCTGGCACACTGGGCCTTTTCCGGCCTGGCACTGGTTTTGCTCGCGCCATTGCTGGCGCTGATGCTCGGTTTGCCTGCCGCTTGTCTGCCGGTGTTGCTGCTTTCTTTATTGCTCGGTACACCGGTGTTGAGCCTGCTCGGTGCGGTGGGCGCGGCGCTGACGGTAGGATTGAAGCGTGGTGGCCTGTTGCTGGCGCTGCTGATTCTGCCGCTGTATATCCCGGTGTTGATTCTCGGCAGTGGCGCCTTGCAGGCGGCATTGCAGGGCATGCCGGCGACCGGTTATCTCTTGTGGCTTGGTAGCCTGACCGCCCTGGCGATAACCCTGGCACCTTTTGCAATAGCTGCTGGCCTGAAGATCAGTGTCGGCGAATAATGAGGTCTGGTTAAAATTTGACCAGTAAAGACCCTTTGGCTGTTTCGTGATAACGAACAGCAACCGTGATGGAAACAGCAATGAACTGGACCTGGTTTCATAAGCTCGGCTCGCCCAAATGGTTTTACGGCATCAGTGGCAAATTGCTTCCCTGGCTGAGCGTCGCGGCGTTGCTGCTGATTAGCGTCGGCGTGGTCTGGGGCCTGGCCTTCGCACCGCCGGACTACCAGCAAGGCAATAGCTTTCGAATCATCTATATCCACGTTCCCGCCGCCATGCTGGCGCAGTCGATCTACGTGATGCTGGCCGTGTGCGGCGTTGTCGGGCTGGTGTGGAAAATGAAACTGGCCGACGTCGCCCTGCAATGCGCCGCCCCGATCGGTGCCTGGATGACCGCCGTGGCGCTGGTCACCGGGGCGATCTGGGGTAAACCGACCTGGGGTTCGTGGTGGGTCTGGGATGCGCGACTTACGTCCATGTTGATTCTGCTGTTTCTGTACTTCGGTCTTATTGCGCTGGGCAACGCCATCAGCAATCGTGACAGCGCGGCCAAGGCCTGCGCGGTGCTGGCGATTGTCGGCGTGATCAACATCCCGATCATCAAATACTCGGTGGAGTGGTGGAACACCCTGCACCAGGGCGCGACGTTCACTCTCACCGAAAAACCGGCGATGCCCGCCGAGATGTGGCTGCCACTGCTGCTGACGGTGCTGGGTTTCTACTGTTTCTTCGGGGCGGTGCTGTTGCTGCGCATGCGCCTTGAAGTGCTCAAGCGCGAAGCCCGGGCGAGCTGGGTGAAATCCGAAGTGCAGAACAGTCTGGAGGCCGCTCGATGAGTTTCGCTTCATTCGGCGACTTTCTCGCCATGGGCCATCACGGCCTGTATGTCTGGTCAGCCTATGGCATTTGCCTGGCGGTGCTGGCCCTCAACGTGGCGGCGCCGATCCTGGCCCGCAAGCGGTATCTGCAACAAGAGGCGCGTCGTTTGCGCCGGGAGAACGGCCAGTGAATCCGCTGCGTAAAAAGCGTCTTGTCATCATTCTCGCGATCCTGGTCGGTGTCGGCGCTGCCGTCGGCCTGGCCCTGAGCGCCCTGCGGCAGAACATCAATCTGTTTTACACCCCGACCCAGATCGCCAATGGCGAAGCGCCGCAAGACACGCGCATCCGTGCGGGCGGCATGGTCGAAAAAGGCTCGCTGCAACGTTCCGGCGATTCCCTGGACGTGAAATTCATCGTCACCGACTTCAACAAATCCGTGACCATCAGCTATCGCGGCATCCTCCCGGACCTGTTCCGCGAAGGGCAGGGCATCGTTGCCCTCGGCAAGCTCAACGCTGATGGCGTGGTGGTGGCCGACGAAGTGCTGGCCAAGCACGACGAGAAGTACATGCCGCCGGAAGTGACCAAGGCGTTGAAAGACAGTGGTCAGTCGGCACCTACGCCAGCCAAGGAGGGCTAACGGATGACTTCCGCACTTTACAGCTCGGGGCTGTTCATCCCCGAACTCGGCCATCTGGCCATGATCCTGGCGTTGTGTTTTGCGTTGGTGCAGGCCGTGGTGCCGTTGCTCGGTGCCTGGCGCGGCGACCGTTTGTGGATGAGCCTGGCCCAGCCGGCTGCGTGGGGGCAGTTCGCGTTTTTGCTGTTCGCCTTCGGTTGCCTGACCTATGCGTTCATGGCGGACGACTTCTCCGTCGCCTACGTGGCCARCAACTCCAACAGCGCGCTGCCGTGGTACTACAAGTTCAGCGCCGTGTGGGGCGCTCACGAAGGGTCGTTGCTGCTGTGGGCGTTGATTCTCGGCGGCTGGACCTTCGCGGTGTCGGTGTTCTCCCGACAGTTGCCGCAAGTGATGCTGGCCCGGGTGCTGGCGGTGATGGGCATGATCAGCACGGGTTTCCTGCTGTTCCTGATCCTGACGTCCAACCCGTTCGCCCGGATCCTGCCGCAGATGCCGGCGGACGGGCGCGATCTTAATCCTCTGCTGCAAGACATCGGCCTGATCGTTCATCCGCCGATGCTGTACATGGGTTACGTCGGCTTCTCCGTGGCCTTCGCCTTCGCCATCGCCGCGCTGTTGGGCGGTCGTCTCGATGCGGCGTGGGCGCGCTGGTCCCGTCCGTGGACCATCGTCGCCTGGGCCTTCCTTGGCATCGGTATCACGTTGGGTTCCTGGTGGGCCTACTACGAACTCGGCTGGGGCGGCTGGTGGTTCTGGGACCCGGTGGAAAACGCGTCCTTCATGCCTTGGCTGGTGGGCACGGCGCTGATTCACTCGTTGGCGGTCACGGAAAAACGTGGCGTGTTCAAGAGCTGGACCGTGCTGTTGGCCATCGCCGCATTCTCGTTGAGCCTGCTCGGGACCTTCCTGGTGCGTTCCGGCGTGCTGACCTCGGTTCACGCCTTTGCCTCCGACCCTGAGCGTGGTGTGTTCATTCTGGTCTTCCTGCTGTTTGTGGTCGGTGGTTCATTGACGCTGTTCGCCCTGCGCGCGCCGGTGGTCAAGAGCCATGTCGGCTTCAACCTCTGGTCCCGGGAAACCCTGCTGCTGGGCAACAACCTGGTGCTGGTGGTGGCTGCTTCGATGATTCTGCTGGGCACCTTGTACCCGCTGATCCTCGATGCAATGACCGGTGCCAAGCTGTCGGTCGGCCCGCCGTACTTCAACGCGCTGTTCATTCCGTTGATGGCGATCCTGATGATAGTGATGGCGGTCGGTGTGGTGGTGCGCTGGAAAGACACCCCGGTCAAATGGCTGGTGAGCATGCTGACCCCGGTATTACTCGGCAGCGCCGCGCTGGCCGTCGTGGCGGGCGTTGCTTACGGCGATTTCAACTGGGCGGTGCTGGCAACCTTCATGTTGGCTGCCTGGGTGTTGCTGGCCGGTGTGCGGGACATTTTCGACAAGACTCGCCACAAAGGCTTGATCAAAGGACTGCCGACCCTGACCCGCAGTTATTGGGGCATGCAACTCGCGCATTTGGGCATTGCCGTGTGCGCGCTGGGTGTCGTGTTGTCGAGCCAGAACAGTGCCGAGCGTGATCTGCGCCTGGCACCGGGTGAGTCCATGAGCCTGGCCGGTTACCAGTTTGTGTTCGAAGGCGCCAAGCACTTCGAAGGCCCGAATTTCACGTCCGACAAGGGCACCGTACGGGTGATCCGCGACGGTAAGGAAGTCAGCGTGCTGCACCCGGAAAAACGCCTGTACACGGTGCAGAACTCGATGATGACCGAGGCCGGGATCGACGCCGGTTTCACCCGTGACCTGTACGTCGCACTGGGCGAGCCGTTGGGCGAGGGCGCCTGGGCGGTTCGCGTGCACGTCAAACCGTTCGTGCGCTGGATCTGGTTCGGTGGGCTGCTCACAGGTGTAGGCGGGTTGCTGGCGGCGCTGGATCGCCGTTATCGRGTCAAGGTAAAAAGYCGYGTGCGTGAAGCGCTCGGCATGACGGGAGCCACCGCATGAGACGTTGGTTGATGCTGTTGCCGCTGGCGATTTTTCTGGTGGTTGCTGTTTTTCTGTATCGGGGGCTGTACCTGAACCCGGCCGAGTTGCCCTCGGCGATGATCGGCAAGCCGTTCCCGGAGTTTTCCCTGCTCTCGGTGCAGGGCGACAAAACCCTGACCAAAGCGGACATTCTGGGTAAACCGGCGCTGGTCAACGTCTGGGGCACCTGGTGCATTTCCTGCCGGGTCGAGCACCCGGTGTTGAACAAACTGGCCGAGAAGGGCGTGGTGATCTACGGCATCAACTACAAGGACACCAATGCAGACGCCTTGAAGTGGCTGGCCGAGTTCCACAACCCGTATCAACTGGACGTCCGTGACGATGAAGGCACCCTGGGCCTGAACCTCGGCGTGTATGGCGCACCGGAAACCTTCTTCATCGACGCCAAGGGCATCATCCGCGACAAATTCGTCGGGGTGATCGACGAACAGGTCTGGCGCGAAAAACTGGCGGCCAAGTATCAGGCGCTGGTCGACGAGGCCAAGCCATGAAGCGCTGGATTGCCGCCGCCGCTCTGGGGTTGAGCATGGCTGGCGTGGCCCACGCCGCCATCGATACCTATGAGTTCGCCAAAGAGGGCGATCGCGAGCGTTTTCGCGAGCTGACCAAAGAGCTGCGTTGCCCCAAGTGCCAGAATCAGGACATTGCCGATTCCAACGCACCGATCGCCGCCGACCTGCGCAAAGAGATTTTCCGCATGCTCGGCGAGGGCAAGGACAACCAGCAGATCATCGACTTCATGGTCGACCGCTATGGTGATTTCGTCCGTTATAAACCTGCTCTGAATGCCAAGACCGCATTGCTCTGGTTCGGCCCGGCCGGCCTGCTGCTGGGCGGTTTTGTGATCATCGCCGTGATCGTCCGCCGTCGTCGCGTGCAACGCGCTGACAGCCCGGACACGCTTTCTTTTGATGAGCGCGAGCGCCTCGACCACCTGTTGGATAAAACCAAGCATGATTGATTTCTGGCTCGCTGCAGGCCTGCTGCTTCTGGTAGCCCTGAGTTTTTTGCTGATCCCCGTTCTGCGCGGTCGTCGCGCCCAGCTTGAAGAGGATCGTACGGCGCTTAACGTCGCGCTGTATCAGGAGCGCGTGGCTGAGTTGCAGACTCAGCAAGAAGAAGGCGTACTCAACGCCGAGCAAATGAATGCCGGCCGCGCCGAAGCCGCCCGTGAACTGCTTGCCGACACCGAAGGCGTCGAGGTACCGCGAGTGTCGCGCCTGGGCAAGCCATTGCCATTGCTGGCGGCAATTCTGGTGCCTGTGCTGGGCCTTGGGCTGTACCTGCATTTCGGTGCCAGCGACAAAGTCGAGCTGACCCGCGAGTTCGCCCAGGCGCCGCAGTCGATGGAAGACATGACCCGTCGCCTGGAGCGTGCGGTTGCGGCGCAACCGGATTCGGCCGAAGGCCTGTACTTCCTCGGCCGCACTTACATGGCTCAGGACCGCCCCGGCGATGCGGCGAAGATCTTCGAGCGTACCGTGAACCTGGCCGGTCGCCAGCCGGAACTGCTCGGGCAGTGGGCTCAGGCCCAATACTTCGCCGATGGCAAGAAGTGGTCGGACAAGGTCCAGGCCCTGACTGACGAAGCACTGAAAGCCGATCCGAAGGAGGTCACCAGCCTCGGTCTGCTGGGCATCGCGGCCTTCGAAGGCGAGCGTTACCAGGAAGCCATCGACTACTGGAATCGTCTGTTGGTGCAACTGCCGCTGGATGACCAGTCCCGTGTCGCGCTGCAAGGCGGCATCGCCAAGGCCGCCGAGAAGCTTGAAGCCAGCGGTGGCAAGGTGGCTCAGGTTCAGGCTCCGGCAGTGAAGGTTGCAGCACTGCTCAAGGTGCGTGTCGATCTGGCGCCCGACTTAAAAGCTAGGGTCAAGCCCGGCGACAGCGTGTTCATCTTCGCCCGCGCCACCGCAGGCCCGCCCGCACCATTGGCGGCCAAGCGTCTGACCGTTGCCGACCTGCCAGCGACCGTCGAGCTGGGCGATGCCGATGCAATGATGCCCCAGTTGAAACTGTCGAACTTCCCCGAAGTCCAACTGGTTGCGCGCATCTCCCGCGCCGGCCAACCGACTGCCGGCGAATGGATCGGTCGTAGCCAACCTTTGGCCACCAGCACCAGCGCGCCACAAAAACTGACCATCGACAGCCCGGATAAATAACAGGAAACGCCACCATGACCGCCTTCGCTCGTATCACTCTCCTCAGCATGATGGTTTTGGGGCTAAGCGCGTGTGCGGTCCAGGAGTACGAACCGGAACGGTTGCCGCCAATCCCGCCCTCGCAGCCGAGCACCAAACCGACCACACCGAGCAAACCGGTCACGCCGAGCAAACCATCGAAGCCGGTGCAACGCACCTCCGCCAGCTTCGCCCCGCCACCGGGGGGCAACAGCCATTGGGATGCGAAACTCGGTGTTTACGTCCTCGACAATCAAACCAACACCTTCTACCGCCAGCGCACCTACTACCGCTGGGACAACGGCTGGAGCCGCTCGATCAGCCCTAACGGGCCGTGGGAAGAGACGGATATCCACGGTGTGCCGGGTGGGCTGGGCAGACAATTCGGGCAGTGAATGGAAACGGCGATCTGAGGATCGCCGTTTTGCTTTTCGGCATTTATGAAGGGCGGTTAAAGAATCGCCTGATAGTGGGTCAACGCCTTGCTCGACCGATTCAGGCCCTGGCGTAACAGCAGTTCGAGATAAGTGGTGACATCCATCGGCGGCGTCTTTAGCTGTTTGCGTTGTCGTTGTGCTGCCGCAACAACTGCTGCCGGGTCCAGATCAAACAGGTTATCGACGAACTCGTCAGGATGTTGGGCTTCGATGCCAAAGGCTCCCAGTGTTTCATCCGGAAAATCTTTCTGGTTAAAGGTCACGATGACACTGGCATTGCAGCGTATAGCGGCAGCCAGAACATGTCGGTCATCGACATCAGGCAGTGTTAGCCCTTCGATCAGCCTTTCGTAACCGTAGACGCAAGCATCAGGTATGGCCTGATCCATCAAGTCGGACGTGCGATCCAACTGCTCTGTTGTCAGGTCCGGGCGGTTCTTCAGTAAATTGCGCTTCCATTCGTTATGTATCTCCAGTGACCATCGCGCCCTGAAACGCCCGGAGAGCGCGAGCCACATCAAAAAATCTCTCAAGGGGGCGGGGTACAAAACACATGCGTCATATACAGCGGTAAAAGGGGAGTGCCTCACTCGTATCCTGTCCTTAACGCTTGTGCCTGCTCGGCGAGAAGCGTCATTGCTTGCTCGCTGGCTATGTCGCGCTGGGTTTTATAGTCCATCAAATCGGTAAAGCGCACACGTCGGTGCTTGCCGGTTTTGTGGTAGGACAACTCACCGGACTCCAGCAGTTTGATCAGGTGCGGGCGTGAGACATTGAGCAAGTCCGCCGCTTCCTGGGTGGTCAGTTCAGCGTGTACCGGGACCACTTTGACGGCGTTGCCTGCAGCGAGCTCTGCCAGGATGTCGACAAGCAACCGAAGCGCTGAGGTGGGAAGTTCGACGCTGTGTGCTTCATTCTGCTCATCGAAAATCTGGATATGCTGAGTTTCGAATTGGGTGGCGAGGCAGGCAGCCAAGGCACGCTGACCTTCGATAGCGGCCTGGACCTCACGCTCCATGGGCAGGTTAAGGGGGGGATGGATAACTGGTGACATGATGCTTTCCAATATTCTGAATAATCGATATTGGAAGGCTATTCGAATCAAACGAAAATCGCAATAAACGAAACGACCGGCTTTTCAGCTCCTTATGCAGTCGCGTTAGTGCTGGAGATCGAGTGTGTAGGCTTGTTCGCGAAGGCGGTGTGACATTTAGCAGAAATGTCGACTGACCTGACGCTTTCGCGGGCAAGCCCGCTCACCCAGGGGCTTACGTTTGTTCACGATGTTTCTAACGTTGTTACGCCGTCGCCAGTGCCGGTTTCTCCGACACACTCAAAAACCGCAACAACGCCAGCAACGGAAACACGCTGCCGACGATCACGATCCACAACCAGCCACCGTGTTCGTACACCGCACTGGCCACTGATGAGCCGAACGCGCCGCCGATGAAGATGCTGGTCATG
>NZ_JBFTML010000025.1:0-83503 GCF_056396925.1 Pseudomonas sp. 05N433
TCGCCTCTTCCGCTTCAGCTTTCTTCTTGGCGTCTTCCGCGGCTTTCTTCTTCGCGTCTTCGACGATCTTTTTCTTCGCTTCTTCAGCGGCCGCTTTCTTGGCCTCTTCTTCAGCAGCTTTTTTGGCTTCTTCTTCGGCTTTCTTCTTGGCTATATCAGCCAATTGTTTCTCTTCGGCCTTTTTGGCTTCGGCGGTCTTCTTCGCTTCGTCGGCTTTCTTGGCTTCATCAGCCTTTTTCGCCTCTTCCGCTTTCTTCGACTCGTCGGCCTTCTTGGCTTCCTCGGCCTTTTGAGCCGCTTCTTCTTTCTTTTGTTCCGCAGCCTTCACCGCTTCCTGCTCGACCTTCTTCTGTTCCATCTGCTCGACTTCGGTCTGACGCGCAGCAGATTTCTGCGCCTCACCCGCGATCTTCTGATTGGTCTGGGTGGTCGCCCGACTTTTCGATTTCAGCTGGTACAGGGTTGCCTGGACAATCGGCTTGGCCGGCGGCAGCTCCGGTGTGAAGGCGAAACTGACGAACAGCATGCCGAACACCAGCACGTGCAAGACAATCGCCCAGACACTAGGCCAGAAGTAGCTTTCCGAGGCGGACGGCTCTCGCAGTTGCTGCATCAGGGCGCCTCGGTAATCAAGCCAACATTACCGACCCCGGCCTTCTGCAACCCGCCCATGGCGCCCATGACGGAGCCATAATCGACGGTTTTGTCGCCACGAATGAACACCTGCGTGCGCTTACCGTTACCGTTGCCAACGCGAATGATCTTGGTCACGGCGTCGGTCATTTGCGGCAAGGTCATGGCCTTGTCCTGCTGCTTTTCGGTGTCGACTTCGCTGCCAAGGTTCCAGTAGTAGGTCTTGTCAGCCTTGATCGAAATGGTCAGGACCTGAGTGTTGTTGTCCTGCGGCAAGGCTTCGCTGGAAACCTTGGGCAGATCAACTTTCACGCCCTGATTGAGCATCGGCGCGGTCACCATGAAGATGACCAGCAGTACCAGCATCACGTCGATGTAAGGCACCACGTTCATCTCGGCAACCGGCTTGCGCTTTTTGCGAGCTCGAGCGATTAAAGCCATTGGAAATTACCTGCTTATTCTTCGCTGGTGTGCACTTTGCGGTGCAGGATCGCCTGGAATTCGTCGGCGAAGGTGTAATAGCGGCCCAGCAGGGTTTCGCTGCGGGCAGCAAAACGGTTGTAGGCGATAACGGCCGGAATGGCGGCAAACAGACCGATCGCAGTAGCAACCAGTGCTTCGGCGATACCTGGAGCCACAGTGGCCAGGGTCGCTTGCTGGGCAGTCGCCAGACCACGGAAGGAGTTCATGATGCCCCAGACTGTACCGAACAGACCGATGTACGGGCTGACGGAACCGACGGTGGCGAGGAACGGCAGGCTCTGCTCGAGCTTCTCTTCCTCGCGGGAGATGGCTACGCGCATGGCACGCGCCACGCCTTCCATGACCGCTTCCGGATCAACGCCCGACTGCTGGCGCAGACGGGAGAATTCCTTGAAGCCGGCACGGAAGATCTGCTCGACACCGGAATCCGGATCAGGGTTGCTGCCAGCCTGACGGTAGAGTTTGGACAGGTCGATACCGGACCAGAAGCGCTCTTCAAAGCTCTCCAGGGCACGTCGACCGGCGCGCAGCAAGTTGCTGCGCTGAAAGATCATGATCCACGAGGTCACCGATGCGGCTACCAGGATCAGCATTACCAGTTGCACCACGACACTGGCATTGCTGACCAGGCTCCACATGGAGGAATGGTCGACGACGTTAGCTTCCACGCTTTATCTCCTGCTTTGAGTGTGTACCCGCGCCGCTCACGTCGGCAAAGGCCGCACGTAGAGCTTCGGGAATGGCCCGGGGTTTCAAACTGTTAGTGCGCACACAGGCCACCAGAAACTGCCCTTCGCAGAGCAGCACGTTATCCGTAGCCCGCCTGACCTGCTGTTTGAAGCGCAGGCTGACCCGGTTCAATTCAATTACTTCGGCGCTTACCAGCAGTTCGTCGTCCAGTCGCGCCGGCGCGTGGTAACGCGCTTCGCTGGAATGCACGACGAACAACAGGTCCTCCCCTGCCAGCGCCGACTGGGCAAAGCCCAGCTCTCGGAGCCGCTCGGTTCGAGCCCGTTCCATAAACTTGAGGTAATTGACGTAATACACGATGCCGCCGGCATCGGTGTCCTCGTAATAAACGCGACAACGATGTGCGAACGGCTCAAGCCCGTTTTGCGCGCGCATACTCTAGTGCTTACTCCTCAGGTTGCCAATCCGGCCAGGCAACTGTTTTTCATTGATTCGCGGCTTTCTGGCTAAAGTACCGTCCTGGGACAGCACAAACCCCGAATAAATCAGCACGCAAAGGTGATTAATCGTCCACGGCATCGAGGAACTCGTCTACCACGGGCATCTCGCCCAATCGTGACGGAATGTTTAAGCCGAAGTGCAAATACGCATGCCGGGTCACTACCCGCCCCCGCGGCGTGCGCATGATATAGCCCTGCTGGATCAGGTACGGCTCCAGCACGTCTTCAATGGTGTGGCGTTCTTCGCTGATCGCAGCGGCCAGACTGTCCACCCCCACCGGCCCACCGTCGAACTTCTCGATCATGGTCAACAGCAGGCGTCGGTCCTGATGGTCGAAGCCACGCTCATCGACATCCAGCAGGTTCAAGGCCAGGTCGGCGATCGGTTTAGTGATGTGGCCCTTGGCACGAACCTCGGCAAAATCCCGGACCCGGCGCAGCAAGCGGTTGGCGATTCGCGGTGTACCGCGGGCACGCCGGGCGATTTCAAAGGCGCCTTCCGGGTCCAGCGGCAAACCGAGAATGTTCGCCGAACGGCTGACAATCGTTGCCAGATCGGCGGTGCTGTAGAACTCCAGGCGCTGGACGATCCCGAAACGGTCGCGCAACGGGTTGGTCAGCATACCGGCACGGGTCGTTGCGCCAACCAGGGTAAACGGTGGCAGATCGAGCTTGATCGAGCGCGCGGCCGGCCCTTCGCCGATCATGATGTCGAGCTGGAAATCTTCCATGGCCGGGTACAGCACTTCTTCGACGATCGGCGACAACCGATGGATCTCGTCGATGAACAGCACGTCATGGGGCTCAAGGTTGGTCAGCAATGCAGCCAGATCACCAGGACGCTCGAGGACCGGCCCCGAGGTGCTTTTGATCGACACGCCCATTTCCTGGGCAATGATGTTGGCCAGGGTGGTTTTACCCAGGCCCGGCGGGCCGAAAATCAGGGTGTGATCCAGTGATTCATTGCGCCCGCGCGCGGCCTGGATGAACAACTCCATTTGCTCGCGAACAGTCGGCTGGCCAATGTATTCGGCCAGGCTGACGGGACGAATCGCCCGGTCCTGGACTTCTTCGCGCTCACGGGGGCCACCCGTAGCGGCGATCAGACGATCAGCTTCAATCACTTAGATCATTCCCTTCAGGGCACGACGAATCATGTCTTCACTGCTCAAACCTTTCTCCTTGATCGCGGAAATCGCCTTGCTGGCTTCCTGCGGCTTGTAGCCCAGGGAAATCAGCGCGCTGACCGCGTCATTTTCGGCGGCAGCGACTTGTTGCGCTGGTGCATCCGGCTGGTTCGGCACCAACGCAAACATGCTCGGTACGGTTTCCCAGGCCTTGAAGCGATCCTTGAGCTCCACCAGCAAACGCTCGGCAGTCTTCTTGCCCACCCCCGGCACCTTGGTCAGCGCCGAGGTGTCCTGGGACTGCACGCAACGGATCAACTCGTCGACTTCCAGGCTCGACATCAGGGCCAGCGCCAGTTTCGGCCCTACCCCATTGAGACGGATCAGTTCGCGAAAAAAGTCTCGCTCACGCTTGCCGAAGAAGCCATAGAGTAACTGCGCGTCTTCACGTACGACCAAATGGGTGTGCAAGGTCAGCGGTTCACCGACCGACGGCAAGCGATAAAGCGTGGTCATGGGCACTTCCAGCTCATACCCCAGACCGTTTACATCCAGAATCAGGTGCGGCGGCTGTTTCTCAGCCAAAGTGCCGCGCAAGCGTCCAATCACGTTTCAGATCCTTGAGCGTTGGCCAGATCAGTGCTGGCGACTGACAGAACAAGGGTTTTGCGCCGACAACACAGGYGCAAAACCCTCATCCCACAAAAAATGATTGCTGATGCTATCAGAGACGCAGGCGCCCGCCACGACTGCGTGCCGCGCCCAGGCCATGAGGCAACAGGCTGGAACGGGTGTGAGCGTGGCAAATCGCGATGGCCAGGGCATCCGAGGCATCGATTTGCGGCTTGCTGGTCAGTTTCAGCATGTGCATGACCATCATTTGCACTTGTTCTTTATTGGCGGCGCCGGTGCCGACCACGGCCTGCTTGACCTGGGTTGCGGTGTACTCGGCAATTTCCAGGCTCTCTTCGGCGCCGGCGACAATCGCCGCGCCACGGGCCTGCCCCAGTTTCAGCGCGGAGTCGGCATTGCGCGCCATGAACACCTTTTCGATGCCCATGGTGACCGGACCATAAGTCTGAATGATTTCACGCACGCCGCGATAGACGATCTGCAGACGCTCATGCAACTCGCCAGCACCGGTGCGGATACAGCCCGATGCCACGTAAACACAACCACGGCCAGTATCGCGAACAATGCCGTAACCGGTGATACGCGAGCCGGGGTCGATACCAAGAATTAAAGTCATAACGCCTGCGAAGCTAGTGCGAATATCTGAGAGTAACCGTAGGAGCTGCCGAAGGCTCGGGCCGCGTTCGGACGATCTTTAAAATAAATAACTGTAAATCAAAAGATCGCAGGCTTCGCCAGCGCCTGCAGGGCTGATGAAGGCTGCGATCTTTATAAAGGCATCAACCGAGCTGCGCGGCCACCGCCTCTGGAATGTCCGCGTTGGAGTACACGTTCTGCACGTCATCCAGGTCTTCGAGCATGTCGATCAGCTTGAGAACCTTCTCGGCGCCTTCCAGATCCAGTTCGGCACTGGTGGTCGGCAACATGACGATTTCCGCATCGCTGCCCTTGAAGCCTGCGGCCTCCAAGGCGTTACGCACGGAATAGAAGCCGGCGAACGAGGTGAACACGTCGATGGAGCCGTCTTCGTTGGTCACCACGTCATCGGCGTCGGCTTCCATGGCTGCTTCCATCAGCGCGTCTTCATCAACCCCTGGCGCGAAGGAAATCTGCCCTTTGCGTTCGAACAGATAAGCCACCGAACCGTCGGTACCGAGGTTACCGCCGCACTTGCTGAACGCATGGCGAACAGCGGCTGCGGTACGGTTGCGGTTGTCGGTCATGCATTCGACCATCACCGCCACACCGCCCGGGCCATAGCCTTCGTAGGTCAGCTCGACCATGTCATCGGTATCGGCAGCGCCGGCACCACGGGCCACCGCGCGGTCGATGATGTCGCGGCTCATGTTCGCACCCAGCGCTTTATCCAGCGCCAGACGCAGACGCGGGTTGGAGCCCGGATCAGCGCCGCCCTGACGGGCAGCGACCGTCAGCTCACGAATCCACTTGGTGAAAATCTTGCCCTTCTTGGCATCCTGACGTTCTTTGCGGTGCTTGATGTTCGCCCACTTGGAATGACCCGCCATAACTCGCTCCGAATTTCTCTTTGAAACATCGCCCGCCACACAGGGAGTGTCGGCCAGCAACAAAAAAATCTTGACCTAAAGAAAAGGCGCATCCCACAGGATGCGCCTTTGCGGTCAGCCTTACTCTGCCTTTGGCGTTTCGCGCAGACGAATGTGCAGCTCACGCAACGCCTTGGCATCTACCACGCCCGGAGCCTGCGTCATCACGTCCGCAGCACTCTGGGTTTTCGGGAAGGCGATCACTTCACGGATCGACTGGGCGCCGGTCATCAGCATCACCAGACGATCCAGACCGAAGGCCAGACCACCGTGCGGCGGCGCGCCATATTTCAGGGCGTCGAGCAGGAAGCCGAACTTCTCTTCCTGTTCCGCTTCGTTGATACCCAACAGACGGAACACCGACTGTTGCATTTCCTTACGGTGGATACGGATCGAACCGCCACCCAGCTCGGTGCCGTTCAGAACCATGTCGTAGGCACGGGACAAAGCGCCAGCCGGGTTGGCTTCCAGCTCTTCRGGAGTGCACTTCGGCGCGGTGAACGGGTGGTGCAAGGCGCTGAAGCTGCCGTCGTCGTTCTCTTCGAACATCGGGAAGTCGACGACCCACATTGGCGCCCACTTGCAGGTCAGCAGCTCGAGGTCATGACCCAGCTTGATCCGCAGCGCGCCCAGGGCTTCGCTGACGATCTTGGCTTTGTCGGCGCCGAAGAACACGATGTCGCCATCGACCGCACCCACGCGATCGAGGATCACGTTCAGGTTGGCTTCCGGGATGTTTTTCACGATCGGCGACTGCAGACCTTCAACACCGGCAGCACGCTCGTTGACCTTGATGTACGCCAGGCCCTTGGCACCGTAGATGCCGACGAACTTGGTGTAATCGTCGATCTGCTTGCGCGGCATGCTCGCACCGCCTGGAACGCGCAAGGCGGCGATACGGCATTTCGGGTCATTGGCCGGGCCACTGAACACCTTGAAATCGACTTCCTTGAGCTGATCGGCAACATCCACCAGTTCCAGCGGGTTACGCAGGTCTGGCTTGTCGGAACCGTAGCGGCGCATGGCCTCTTCGAAGGTCATGTGCGGGAATTCGCCGAATTCCAGACCCAGCACTTCCTTGAACAGGTTGCGGATCATGCCTTCGGTCAGGCCCATGATGTCTTTTTCATCGAGGAAGCTGGTCTCGATGTCGATCTGAGTGAATTCCGGCTGGCGATCAGCCCGCAGGTCTTCGTCGCGGAAGCACTTGGCGATCTGGTAGTAACGGTCGAAGCCGGCCACCATCAACAGCTGCTTGAACAGCTGAGGCGATTGCGGCAAGGCGAAGAACGAACCGGCGTGAGTACGGCTCGGCACCAGATAGTCACGCGCGCCTTCCGGCGTCGCACGGGTCAGGATCGGCGTCTCGACGTCGAGGAAACCGTTCTCGTCCAGGTAGCGGCGGATGCTGGTGGTCATGCGCGAACGCAGACGCAGCTTCTCGGCCATTTCAGGGCGACGCAGATCAAGGAAGCGATAACGCAGGCGGGTTTCTTCGCCAACGTCAGAGAACTCGTTCAGCGGGAACGGCGGTGTTTCCGATTCGTTCAGCACTTCCAGCTCGTAGCCCAGGACCTCGATCATGCCCGACGCCATGTTGGCGTTGGTTGCACCGGCCGGACGCAGGCGAACCTTGCCGGTGATCTTCACGACGTACTCGCTGCGCACGCGATCGGCGGCGGCGAAGCTCTCGGCACGGTCCGGATCGAACACCACCTGGGCCAGACCGTCACGATCACGGATATCGAGGAAAATCACCCCGCCATGGTCACGGCGACGGTGAACCCATCCGCAAAGGGTAATTTCCTGGCCTTCCAGGCTTTCGTTCAGTTGGCCGCAATAATGGCTGCGCATCATGGTAGTGGTTTCACTTCTCGTAATTCGAAATTCGGGTGGAGGTCTTGCCACACCACCGCACTTGAATAAGGTGCCAGATGATGCAAGAGCTCGCGCTTGTCGTTCAACCCGGGCGCTAGACCCTAGTCAGCTTTGTCGCCACCGGCCAGATTTTTCTTGGAACCGGTCTTGAAGTCGGTTTCGTACCAGCCGGTGCCACTGAGGCGGAAACCGGGCATGGACAGCATCTTTTTAAGCTCTGGCGCCTGGCAGGCAGGGCAGTCGACCAGCGGTGCTGCGCTGATCTTTTGAATGGCTTCCAACTGATGACCACAGGAAGCACATTGGTAATCGTACATCGGCATGGGGGTTGTCTCGGCGATCAGATTGCTACCGCGCATGCAGGGCTTCGCGGCAAAGAGCGGGATTATATCCATTAAATGCAGCCTGTGCAGCCGTAAGACTGCACAGACCGACACTCGACTCATTCAGCCGCTCTCGCTAAGCCATGATGGGGCAACTGCCCTCCTTCAGGCTGTGCACGACGCAGACAACCCGCACCAGCCCGGTGAAATTTTTCACCCCGCCATGGCGCAAGTGCACCTCGCGATCCACCTGAGACAACAGCGCACTGACCGAGCAGCAATTGACCTTGGCCATGTTGCCCAAAATATCCCAATAGACCTGCTCAAGCCGCAAACAGGTCGCAAAACCATTCAAACGCACCGACCGGGATAAGGGCTGGGCCAGCCCCATATCGAATTCGCCGACAAGTGAATCAATCCTTATATCCTTGAGTGGACCGTTCCTCCCCTCGCCTTGCCTGTCTTCATGAACCATACCGTTGACACTCCTTTGTCATCCTTGCTGCTTGTAAGGGCCATACTCCGTTTCCTTATAAAAGCGCAGGCGCTACGGTATATCCAGATGACTTTATGACCATCAACGTAGGATAAGCCAACAACGAAGGGGCGATCATGGAGCTCGTCCTAGGCCGGACGATTTCCTACGAAAACTGACGCAATATCACTCAACGAAAAGGCGAAAGATCCGAGAAACACAGCGCACGAATAACACTTGGCATCGTCATCCGCGCGCCATGCCAATGGAAACACCGCCGGACCGCCTGATTTGAGTAGCCGCAGGCTTTGCTGTTAAATAGGCAGTGTGTCGCTACCACCTATTTTCCGGGGGCTGCGCATAGGCTGATATCAGGTACGTGCCCAACGCCTCTTATTGTTCTGAAGCGAACCGTGCTCTATCAGCTCTTCCTTGTGATCCGTCTTAACGTGAGTTAATCAAAATGTTGAAAATCGTCCACCTGCTAATGGGCGCAGCAGCCCTGCTGCTGTCCTTCATCCCTAGCCTGCGATCCGAAGCGGTACCTTACCTGCAACAACCCGATGCGCTTTACCTGGCCTTTTTCGGCCTGCTCAACCTCACCCTCGCGCCTGTTATCCCTTACTGGAACAAAGGCCCGCGTCATCAATTGCAAAACCTGGTCAGCGCTTTGCTGGTTCTGGCTGTCGTACTGCAAACCCTGACGCTGATCGCTCCGATGCCTGTCATCGCCGGTCAACCTGCCGTTCTGTTCAGCCTGGTCGCTGCCCTGATCGCCGTATTCCTGCACCTGGCCATCAGCTTCTACAAATCTTCACCAGCCGCCGCCGCGCCAAGCTATGACATGAGCAACCGCGATACTGGCACCGTCAAATGGTTCAACACCTCCAAAGGCTTCGGCTTTATTTCCCGCGACTCCGGCGATGATATTTTCGTGCATTTCCGGGCGATTCGCGGTGAAGGCCACCGCGTTCTGGTGGAAGGTCAGCGCGTGGAGTTCTCCGTCATGAATCGTGACAAAGGCCTGCAAGCCGAAGATGTGATCGCCGCACTGCCGCGCCGCTGATTCAAGGCTAAAAAAAACCGCGAACAGCTTGGCTGTTCGCGGTTTTTTATTGCCTGTTTCTTAGTAATGAGGCGGTGGTGCCTCTTCTTCTTCAAGCGTCGCAAACTGGCCGGCCATTTCCTCCTGCCGCTTGAGCAACGCCGACATTTGCAATTGCAGACGCTCGACCATCCGCTGCTGCGCCACCAGCACATCATTCAATGCCTGGATGGTGTCATCCTGAAATGCCAGTCGGCTTTCCAGATCGGTAACGCGTTCGCCCAGGCTCATGATTCAGCCCTCCAGAAACTTGAAATCGTCGGTCAACACCAGACGCAGTCGCTCGCGAATCGTCGCGATCTGCTCTGGACTGTATGGCTTGGCCTCCTGTTTGCCCCAGATCGGAGCTGGCCAGGCGGCGTCCTCACGCTTGCGCACAATCACATGCATATGCAACTGATTGACGACGTTACCCAGGGCCGCGACGTTCAACTTGTCCGCGTCGAAAGAGTCCTTGAGGATTTCCGCCAGCTCAGTCGTTTCCCGCCACAGCTGCTGTTGATCTGCGCCATCCAGCTGAAATATTTCACTGATATCCTCGCGGCGTGGCACGAGGATGAACCAGGGGTAATTCGAATCATTGGACAGCAGTAACCGGCAGAGCGGGAAATCGCCGATTGGCAACGTGTCTTGTTGAAGTCGTGGATCTAAAGCGAACACAGCGCACACTCCCCTCTGGTCATCCTTTTTCAGCTTAGCGCCCCCACCGAAAGACGGCGCACCAAGCGACAGGACGGCAGCATACCTGCGAATGCCATGCGCTTCACGACGAACTGCCGCCAGCACCGCCCTGCGGGCGCGCCGAGATGCGCCATTTTGATTCGGGACGCACCATGACGGAACCGGCCATCACGGAAAAAACGCCGAAACAGCCCATAAACAACGCACTGTTCGAACCCACGGCAACGCCACCATGTGTGAATTCAGTACAGGAAATAAAATTTTTTGCACCAAAACCGCACAACGCGTCTACGCTCAGTGCGTCAGCATCCGCCAATTACTCACTGACGGGGTGAACCGGTAACGTTTTTGGTTGTCACCTCGCAGCTCCAATGTGGTAACCACGATGCAAAGCATGGCGTCAAGCCTAAGAAAAACGAGCTTGACCCCCCCGGTTTTATGAGGTTTTTACAGCAACAGGCAGGCTTTCAGAAAAAAACAGCAACAGAACTCTGGTTTGTGCACGCTTGTTGCATTCACCCCCGTATCGTCTATAAGTGCTCCGCTGGAAGTGGAAGCCTTAAGGCCAATAAAAACAGTGGCAGGGTTGCCCGATGGAGATTCAAGTGCAGGACCAGGGACTCTTTTTTACCGATGCTCAAGCCCTGGAAAACAGCGCTGAAGTTGTCAGTCCGATTGCGTCGGGACTGTGAATTTGCGACATCTACCCAGCCATTTGCGACAGGGTCGTAAAGAAGCTGAAAGGTTAGATGTGCAAGTATCGCCAATAGGGTCGGCGTGATATAAGTTTGCGCCGACACAAAAAGAAAGAGCCGCCCAGATAATAAAACAGGTGGGACGGCAGTACTCTTCTAAAAACCAAAGGAGCAAATCACGATGCGCGTGATGAAGTGGAGCATGATCGCACTGGCAGTTGCAGCAGCAGCCAGTACTCAATTGGCTACGGCCGCACCTTTCGTAAGTGACCAGGCTGACGCCAAAGGTTTTGTTGAAGATAGCAAGCTCGACTTGCTGGTTCGCAACTACTACTACAACCGTAACAAGAAAGACGGCGCCGTCGATGACAAAGACTGGACCCAGGGCATCCAGGGCATGTACAGCTCGGGCTACACCCAAGGTCTGATCGGTGTTGGCGTTGAAGCTTGGGGCCAACTGGCCATTAAGCTGGACGGTTCCGACAAGTATTCGGGTACCGGCAACATGCCCGTGGGCAATGATGGCGAAGTCGAAAACAACCAGGGCAAAGCCGGCGCTGCCGCCAAGTTCCGCATCTCCAAGACCGAGCTGAAAATCGGCGACATGCAGCCAAGCACTTCTCCGGTGTTCGCTGTAGGCGGCTCCCGCATCCTTCACCAAACTGCCAGCGGTATCCAACTGCAGAGCAGCGAAGTCAAAGACCTCGACCTCGAAGCCGGTCACTTCTACTCGGCGACCAGTCAGGACCGAAATGCCCGTGATGGCGACCTGTGGGCAACCTACGCTGGCGTGAAAGCCAACTCCATCGACTACTTCGGTGGCAAGTACGGCATTACCCCAGACCTGAGCGTGTCGCTCTACGGTGCCAAGCTCGAAGACATCTGGAACCAGTACTACGCCAACGCGAACTACACCCTCGCATTGGGTGGCGATCAGTCGATCAACTTCGACGGTAACATCTACAACACCAGGGACACTGGTAGCGCTAAAGCAGGCGAAATCAATAACACCGCCTACTCCCTCGCTGCTGCTTTCTCGTTCCTGAAGGCACACACCATCACCCTGGGCTTCCAGAAAGTGAATGGCGACACTCCGTTCGACTATATCGGCGTGGGTAAAAACAACCGTGGTGGCGACTCGATCTTCCTCGCCAACTCCATCCAGTACTCTGACTTCAACGCCCCTGGCGAGAAATCGGTACAGGCCCGTTACGACCTGAAAATGGCCGAATACGGCATCCCTGGTCTGAGCTTCATGACCCGTTACGTGAAAGGTTGGGACATTGACGGCACCAACACTCCAGCAGGCAGCCCTTACGCTGGCCTGTACGGTGCAGACGGTAAACACCACGAAACCAACGTGGAAGTTAAATACGTAATTCAGTCCGGCCCAGCTAAAGATCTGTCGTTCCGCATCCGTCAAGCATGGCACACCGCCAACGCAGACGAAGGCGAAGGCGATATCTCTGAGTTCCGCCTGATCACCGACTACCCGCTCAACATTCTGTAATTGCAGAAAGTTAGTTCGCGGTAATCAAAAAAAGGCCCATCTTCGGATGGGCCTTTTTTATTGGCTACAGCATTGTGTTTAAAGGATCGGGGCTTGCAAAATGTTTGACCAAAAGGTCAGACATCAGTTGATTGACTGTTCCTTACACCGCCGCCGATTCCTGCACCACGCGAATAACCCGCTGCGGAAATGGAATATCGATGCCGGCAGTCTTCAAGCGATCGCGCGATTGTTCGTTAAACATGAACATCACATTCCAGTAGTCGGCAGTCTTCACCCACACCCGTAGAGAAACAGTGATCGAACTGTCGCCCAGTGTGGAAATCACCGCTTCCGGTGCCGGCTCAGTCAACACTCGCGGATCCTTGGCCAGGTCCAGCAACACTTCACGGGCCTTCTGCAAGTCCGCCTCGTAGTCCACACCCACATCAAATACTACTTTGCGGGTCGGCTGACGGTTGGTGTTGGTGATGATGCCGTTCGACAGATTACCGTTAGGCACGATGATGGTTTTGTTATCGCCTGTGCGCAGAACAGTGTGGAAGATCTGGATGCTGTCGACAGTACCGGCAACACCTTGGGCTTCGATCCAGTCACCGATACGGAACGGACGGAACAACAGAATCAACACGCCGCCGGCGAAATTCGCCAGGCTGCCCTGCAGGGCCAGACCGATGGCCAGGCCGGCCGCACCGATAGCCGCGACGAAGGAGGTGGTTTCCACACCGATCATCGACGCCACGCTGACGATCAGCAGAACCTTGAGGATGATGTTCGCCAGGCTGCTGATGAAGCCTTGCAGCGCCAGGTCGGCGTTGCGCAACGCCAGCAGGCCGCCCAGTTTTTGCGTGACTTTGTTGATCAGCCACCAGCCAACGGCCAGGGTGATCACCGCCAGCAACACGCGGCTGCCGTATTCCATGATCATCGGAATCCAGGCTTGAGACGCCTTGACGAGGTTGTCCACTTCAGCATTCAAATCCATCTTCTTTCTCCTGATTTCCGGCTACCCGGCACGCAAAAAATGAGCGGCAGAAAGACCGACCCCATAAGGCCCGATCGTTTCTGCCGTTGCTTGGGCCTCGGACGTCGAAATCGCCGAGAGGTTCCCGCTTGAAAGGTCAGTCGCGGAAGTTATTGAACTGCAGCGGCATGTCGAAAGTTTTGGCGCGCAGGGCGGCGATGGCTTCCTGCAGATCGTCACGCTTTTTACCGGTGATACGTACCTGCTCACCCTGAATGGCAGCCTGGACCTTGAGCTTGGCATCTTTGACGTGGGCGACGATTTTCTTCGCCAGCTCTTTGTCGATGCCTTCCTTGAGGACCGCTTCCTGCTTCATCAGCTTGCCCGACGCGTAGGCATCCTTGACTTCAAGGCATTGCACGTCGATCTTGCGCTTGACCAGGGCCAGCTTGAGGATCTCGATCATCGCTTCGAGCTGGAAATCGGCTTCAGCGGTCAGGTTGACGGTCAGGTCTTTTTCCTTGAACTCGAAGCTGCCCTTGCCTTTCAGGTCATAACGACGATCGAGTTCCTTGACGGCGTTCTCGACCGCGTTGGTGACTTCGTGTTTGTCCAGTTCGGATACCACGTCGAACGACGGCATGTAATTTCTCCAATAAAAAGGCGCGCTCGATAACGATGGAGCGCGCTTGGCTTGCGGTTAAAATCGGGCTCATTATAACGGGTCTTTTCCAACCGATACTGCGAGCCTCACATGCCAGCGACAAACCGAGTAAAAAGCTGATGTCTACCCCTTGGCATGTTCTGGGCGCCGGCAGCCTCGGCACGTTGTGGGCCACCCGTCTGGCACGGGCTTCAGTACCGGTCAGGCTGATCGTACGGGACGCGGCGCGCCTGCAGGCCTATCAGGCGGCGGGCGGGCTGACGCTGGTCGAGCACGGCGAAGCGCAGCTGTACCCGGTGCCCGGCGAAACAGCCGACAGCGACGGACCGATCAGCCGTCTGCTGGTGGCCTGTAAAGCCTATGACGCCGTAACAGCCGTGGCCCAACTCTCCCACCGACTGACACCGGACGCCGAACTGATCCTGTTGCAAAACGGCCTTGGCAGCCAGGACGCCGTCGCCGCGCAAGTCCCGCATGCCCGCTGCATCTTCGCTTCCAGTACCGAAGGCGCGTTTCGCGATGGCGACTGGCGTGTGGTGTTTGCCGGTCATGGTTACACCTGGCTGGGAGATGCCGGCCATCCAGTGGCACCGTTCTGGCTGGAGGACTTGAGCGACGCCGGCATTCCCCATGAGTGGAGCACCGACATTCTCACAAGGCTGTGGCGCAAGCTGGCGCTCAATTGTGCGATCAACCCGTTGACCGTCCTGCACGAATGCCGCAACGGCGGTTTGCAGCAACATCAGTGCGAAGTGGCCACCCTGTGCGCCGAACTCACCGAACTGCTGGAGCGCTGCGGCCAGCCAGCGGCAGCCGAAAACCTCCGGGAGGAAGTCGAACGGGTGATCAAGGCTACCGCGACCAATTTCTCCTCGATGTACCAGGATGTCGCCAATCAGCGCCGCACCGAAATCAGCTACCTCTTGGGCCATGCCTGCAAAGTTGCGTCGCGGCATCAGTTGAACCTGCCCCACCTCAATCAATTGCAGCAGCGCTTGATCGATCATCTGCACAGCCTTGGATTGCCCAGCGACTGAGCAGCGGCTACGCTGGCCACTTGTTCCTTTTCAGCGATGAACCTGATGCCATTGCGCCAGCGCCTTGAAAACCTTCCGGTCGGCCAGAAACTGCTGGCCGCCCTGCTGGTGCTGTTGACCACCGTTTTGCTGGTCGCCAACCTGACCTTTATCAGTGCCGCGTATTACATCTCCCAGGAAAGCATGGCCCCCCAGGCCCTGCAGACCATCGGCCGACTGGTGTCCAACCCGAGCCTGGTGTCCGACGCCCTGAAGTCGCCGCAAAACGCCGAACGCCTGCTCAACGAACTCAACAGTTATTCACCACTGCGTGCGGCAGCCCTTTACGACGGCACGGGTACGCGTCTGGCGCAGCTGCAACACGGCGACATGCTGAGCCTGCCAGAGCACTACCAGCACCTCGAAGCCTGGCAAGCCACGGAGTTTCGCAGCAATCAAGTGATCACCCTGCCCCGCCCCGGCACCGCTCCCGGGCATTTGCTGCTGGTGGCCAGCAGCGAATTGCCGATGGCGTTCTACACCGGGACCCTGACCGCCAGCCTGGGGATTCTGATCTTCAGCGTGCTGTTGTGGCTGGTGATCGCCCGGCAGATCAAACGCCTGATTACCCGCCCCATCCATCAGCTCGAAGAGCTGTCCCGGCAAGTCACCCGGGAAGAGAACTACGCCCTGCGCGCCTCTCGCGGCAACCACGACGAAATCGGCAGCCTCGCCGAAGCGTTCAACACCATGCTCTCGCGCATCGAGGCCCGGGAGCAGCAGCTCAAACGCGCCCGCGACGATTCCCAGGCGGCTTACGACCAGGCCCAGGGGCTGGCCGAAGAAACCCGTCACACCAACCGCAAGCTGGAACTGGAAGTTCAGGTGCGGAGCAAGATCGAGAAAAAACTTACCGGTTTCCAGAACTACCTCAACAGCATCATCGACTCCATGCCATCGGCACTGATCGCCCTCGACGAGCAGCTTTACGTGACCCAGTGGAATCAGGAGGCCAGCGCACTGTCCGGCACGCGCCTGGACGAAGCCTTGAACCAGCCGATCTTTCTCGCCTTCAAACCCCTCAAGCCGTTCCTGCCGCAGCTCAAGCAAACCGTCGAGCAGCATACGGTGGCCAAGATCGAACGCGTTACCTGGCCCAAGGACGACGAACCCCGGCATTACGCCCTGACGTTCTACCCGTTGATGGGCGGTGCCGGACGTGGCGTGGTCATCCGGATCGACGACATCACCCAGCGTCTGTCCCTGGAAGAGATGATGGTGCAGTCGGAAAAAATGCTCTCGGTCGGCGGCCTCGCCGCCGGTATGGCCCATGAGATCAACAACCCGCTGGGCGCGATCCTGCACAACGTGCAGAACATTCGTCGACGTCTGTCCCCCGACCTGCCGAAGAACCTCGAACAGGCCGAGCAAATGGGCATCGAACTGGAAACGGTCAATAAGTACCTGAAAGCGCGTGAAGTACCGCAGCTGCTCGACGGCATTCAGCAGGCTGGCGCGCGGGCGGCGAAGATCGTGACCCACATGCTCAGCTTCAGCCGCCGCAGCACTCGGCAAATGGCGCCATGCGACCTGCCGGCACTGATCGATCAAGCGGTGGAAATCGCCGGCAACGACTTCGACCTGGCCATCGGCTTCGACTTCAAGGGCCAGGCGATCATTCGCCAGTTCGATCCGGCGCTGGGCCCGGTACCCGGCACCGCCAACGAACTGGAACAGGTGCTGCTCAACCTGCTGAAAAACGCTGCGCAAGCCATTCACCAGCGTACAGACGACCGCGAACCGGGGCGGATCATTCTGCGCACAAAACTGAATCCGCCGTGGGCGGAAATCCAGGTCGAGGACAACGGCATCGGCATGAGCGAAAGCGTGCGCAAACGCACGTTCGAGCCGTTCTTCACCACCAAGGAAATCGGTCAGGGCACCGGTCTTGGGCTCTCGGTTTCGTATTTCATCATCACCAACAACCACAAGGGCCAGATGGAAGTGCAATCGACGCCGGGCCAAGGCACTTGCTTCACCTTGCGCCTGCCTTTGTCGGGCACTGCGGTGAACTCTCAAGAACTCAATCAGCTGTCGAGGTAACCATGGGCTTTCGTTTGTCGAAGATTTACACCCGCACCGGTGACAAAGGCGAAACCGGGCTTGGTGACGGCCGCCGGGTGCCCAAGGACCATCCGCGAATCGAGGCCATTGGCGAGGTCGATACGCTGAACAGCCAGGTGGGCGTGCTGTTGGCCGGGTTGGCGGCGCAAAGTGGCGAGTTTCCCGGGCTTGGCGAAGTGATCGAGGTATTGGCGCCCTGCCAGCATCGGTTGTTCGACCTCGGTGGCGAACTGGCGATGCCGGTGTATCAGGCACTGAACACGGCAGAAATCGAACGGCTGGAAGCGGCCATTGATGTGTGGAATGAAGAGCTGGGGCCGCTGGAGAATTTCATTCTGCCCGGCGGTTCGGCGCTGATTGCCCAGGCCCACGTGTGCCGCAGCCTGGCGCGTAGTGCCGAACGCCGGTGTCAGCAGTTGAATACGATCGAACCGTTGGCCGGGGTGGGCCTGGCGTATATCAATCGGTTGTCGGATTTGTTGTTTGTGGCGGCACGGTTGATTGCCAAGCGCCAGGGGATTGCCGAGATTTTATGGCAGCCTGCGGCGAAACCTTCAAACTGATCGACTGATCATTCCCACGCGGAGCGTGGGAATGATCACAGCACTGCAAATCAAGCCTCAGGCCAGAACGCCCGAATCCCCGCCACACCTTGCGCGCCCGCTTCCCAGGCTTTCTGCCGCTCTACCGGGCCAACACCACCCAACAAGAACACCGGTTTGCTGAAGCCTTCGATCAAAGTCGACGCCAGCTCCCAACCCAGCGGCTGAGCATCCGGGTGCGTCTGGGTCGGCTGCACCGGCGACAGGGTCACAAAGTCCACGCCCATCTGCTCGGCCAGCGCCAGCTCTTCAGCGTTGTGGCAGGACGCCGCCAACCAGCGCGACGCCGGTAGCGGTCGGCCGGCCGCCGCGTACTTGCGCAACTGCGCGGCAGTGATGTGCCAGCCGGCGGACGGAAAGTCCCCCAGCCATTCAAACGGCCCCTTGATCATCAACTGCGCCTTGCCGGCACACAGCCCTGCCGCGTCCACCGCCAAATCGCGGTATTGCGGGTCATAGCCATTGGGCGCACGCAACTGAATCAGCTTGATGCCGCCCGCGATGGCTTTCTGAATACCGCGCAGCAAGGCCGGGGTTTCCAGACCGTCCGGGGTGATCAGGTACTCGCCAGGCAAGCGTGCTGCCGAGACGATCGGCTGGTTGGCGGCCGGAAACTCGTAGTCCAGCAGTTCCCGCGCAGTCACCCAGGCCAAAGGCTGACCTTCGGCACCATGGGGTTCGCCGGTAAACGCCGAGACTTCCCAGACATCCAGCAACACCTGCTTGTCCGGGTAGTCGTGGCGAACCTTGATCAACGGTCGCGCGGTATTGACCACGATGCCCAACTCTTCGTGAAGCTCGCGGGCCAGGGCGGTTTCGACGGATTCGTTATCCTCGACCTTGCCACCGGGGAACTCCCACAAGCCGCCCTGATGCTGGGTGTCGGCACGCCGGGCGATGAGGATCTTGCCGTTGCTATCGCGGATAACCGCCGCGGCCACGTGTACTCGTTTCACTGCCCGACCTCCTCCAGACCTGCCTTCTGCCAGGCCTTGAAAGCTGGCCATTGGTAAATGGTTTCGACATAGGCTGCATCGACCTCGGGCAGCTTCACTTGATAGGTGCGCAGGCGGACGGCGATCGGTGCGAAAAACGCATCGGCCAGGGTCGCGCCACCGAACAGGAACGGGCCGGCTTCAGTCGCGGCCGCACGACATTCAGCCCACAACGCCAGCATGCGCTCGATCTCGGCCTGAACGTCAGGCGGAGTCGGCACCAACGGCGCATTGTGGCTCAGGTCGAACGGCATGTTGCCGCGCATGGCGAAGAAACCGCTGTGCATCTGCGCGCAAGCCGAACGCGCTTGGGCTCGGGCGGCGGTGTCTTTGGGCCAGAGGCCGGCATCGGGGAATTGCTCGGCCAGGTACTCGGCAATCGCCAGCGAATCGGCGATGGTGCCGTGTTCGCTTTTCAGCAGCGGGACTTTCCCGGTCGGCGAATGCTTGAGCACGCGTGCGCGGGTGTCCGGCTGGTTCAGCTTGATCAGTTCTTCGGTGTAGGACGCGCCGGTCAGGTCGAGGGCCAGCGCGGCGCGCAGGGACCAGGAAGAATACAGTTTGTCGCCGATGATCAGGTGGAGGCTCATGTTCGGGCGCCTTTTGGTAAGAGTACAAGCCAGAATCTTTAGCGTCTGGTGGTCCGTCTTCGCGGGCAAGTCGGATCGCCGCACAGCTCGCTCCTACAGGTGGTGTGACCTGTAGGAACGAGGTTTGCCCGCGAAAGCGATCTGTCTTACGTGCGGTACTCGGCGTTGATCTTCACGTATTCGTGGGACAGGTCGGTGGTCCAGATGGTTTCGCTGCAATCGCCGCGACCCAGCTCGATGCGGATGGTGATTTCTTCCTGCTGCATCACCGCCGCGCCCTGGGCTTCGGTGTAGGTGGCAGAACGCGCGCCACGGCTGGCGATGCACACCTCGCCAAGGAATACGTCGATCTTGCTCACGTCCAGGTTCGGTACACCGGCACGGCCTACAGCGGCCAGGATGCGGCCCCAGTTCGGGTCGGAGGCGAACAGCGCAGTCTTGATCAGCGGCGAGTGGGCCACGGTGTAACCGACGTCCAGGCATTCCTGGTGATTGCCGCCGCCGTTGACTTCAACGGTGACGAACTTGGTCGCGCCTTCGCCGTCACGCACGATGGCCTGGGCTACGTCCATGCACACTTCGAATACCGCTTGTTTCAACTTGGCGAACAGCTCGCCTTCGGCACGGGTGATTTCCGGCAGTGCGGCCTTGCCGGTGGCGATCAGCATGCAGCAGTCGTTAGTCGAGGTGTCGCCGTCGATGGTGATGCGGTTGAACGACTTGTTGGCGCCGTCCAGCAGCAGGTTTTGCAGCACCTCGCGGGAGACTTTGGCGTCGGTGGCGATGTAACCGAGCATGGTCGCCATGTTCGGGCGAATCATGCCCGCGCCTTTGCTGATGCCGGTGACAGTGATGGTCACGCCGTCATGCTGGAACTGACGGCTGGCGCCCTTGGGCAGGGTGTCGGTGGTCATGATGCCGGTGGCGGCAGCTTCCCAGTTGTTTTCCGACAAATCATCGAGGGCAGCTTGCAACGCGCCTTCGATTTTCTCGACCGGCAGCGGTTCGCCGATCACGCCGGTGGAATACGGCAGCACCAGGCTGGCATCAACGCCGGTCAGCTCAGCCAGCTTGGCGCAGGTGCGCTCGGCGGCGGCCAGGCCTGGTTCGCCGGTGCCGGCGTTGGCATTGCCAGTGTTGGTCAGCAGGTAACGTACCGGACCTTGCACGCGTTGCTTGGCCAGGATCACGGGAGCGGCGCAAAAGGCGTTCAGGGTGAACACGCCCGCCACTGTGGAACCTTCGGCACAGCGCATGACCACGACATCCTTGCGCCCCGGGCGCTTGATACCGGCCGAGGCGATACCGAGTTCAAAACCGGCAACCGGGTGCAACGTTGGCAAAGGACCAAGACCAACAGCCATGAATGCGCTCCTTAAAAAATGTTGGCACCGTCAGTGCGATGGACGGTGGTTTAAATGGCAAAACGCCGCGACGGCAGAAGCCGGTCGCGGCGCGGGTATTTCAGCGTTTGAAACGGGGTTTACTGGATCTGCCCGTGGCAATGCTTGTACTTCTTGCCCGAGCCGCAGTAGCACAGCTCGTTGCGGCCCAGTTTCTGCTCGTTGCGTACCGGTGCGGTGGCGAGAGCTACATCGATCTCTTCACCCAACACTTCCGGTTGCTCCAGGCCAGGCGCTTCGTCGTGCTGGAACTGCATGCGCGCAGCCAGCGCCTCGGCTTCCTGACGCAGACGTTGCTCTTCGGCTTCCGGATCTTCGCGGCGCACCTGAACGTGCGACAGCACACGAATCGAGTCGCGCTTGATCGAATCCAGCAGCTCGGAGAACAAGGTGAAGGACTCGCGCTTGTACTCTTGCTTCGGGTTCTTCTGCGCATAACCACGCAAGTGAATGCCGTGACGCAGGTGATCCATGGTCGACAGGTGGTCTTTCCACAGGTCGTCGAGCACGCGCAGTACGATTTGCTTCTCGAAGGAGCGCAGTGCTTCGGCACCGGCCTGGTCTTCTTTCTCGTTGTACGCGGCGATCAGTTCGTTGAGCAGCTTCTCACGCAGGGTTTCTTCGTACAGGTGGTCGTCTTCGTCGAGCCATTGCTGGATCGGCAGCGCCACACCGAAGTCGCTCTGCAACGCCGCTTCCAGACCGGACACGTCCCACTGCTCAGGCAGCGATTGTGGCGGAATGTGTGCGCTGACGGTTGCGTTGAGCACGTCCTGACGGAAATCGGCAATGGTTTCGCCAATGTTGTCGGCGGCCAACAAACTGTTACGCATGTGATAGATCACTTTACGTTGTTCGTTGTTGACGTCGTCGAACTCAAGCAGCTGCTTACGGATGTCGAAGTTGCGGCCTTCAACCTTGCGCTGAGCCTTCTCGATGGCGTTGGTCACCATGCGGTGTTCAATCGCTTCACCGGACTGCATGCCCAGCGCCTTCATGAAGTTCTTCACCCGGTCAGAGGCGAAGATGCGCATCAGGCTGTCTTCCAGCGACAGGTAGAAACGGCTGGAACCGGCGTCGCCCTGACGACCGGCACGACCGCGCAACTGGTTATCGATACGACGCGATTCGTGACGCTCGGAAGCGATCACCTGCAAGCCGCCCGACTCCAGCACTTGCTGGTGACGTTTCTGCCAGTCGGCCTTGATCTGGGCAATCTGCTCAGGGGTCGGGTCTTCCAAGGACGCCACTTCCACTTCCCAGTTACCGCCCAACAGGATGTCGGTACCACGACCGGCCATGTTGGTGGCGATGGTCAGTGCACCCGGACGACCGGCCTGAGCGATGATTTCGGCTTCTTTTTCGTGGAACTTGGCGTTCAGAACCTTGTGTTCGATGCCTTCCTTCTGAAGCAGGCCGGACATGTGCTCGGACGTTTCGATGGTGGCGGTACCCACCAGCACTGGACGGCCCTGAGCCATGCACTCCTTGATGTCGCCGATGATCGCCGCGTATTTCTCTTCGGCGGTCAGGAACACCAGGTCGTTGTAGTCTTTACGCGCCAACGGCTTGTTCGGCGGGATGACCATGACCTGCAGGCCATAGATCTGATGGAATTCGAACGCTTCGGTGTCCGCGGTACCGGTCATGCCGGACAGCTTGTTGTACAGACGGAAGTAGTTCTGGAACGTGGTCGACGCCAGGGTCTGGCTCTCGGCCTGGATGTTCAGGTTTTCCTTGGCTTCGATGGCCTGGTGCAGACCTTCGGACAAACGGCGACCCGGCATGGTACGGCCGGTGTGTTCGTCGACCAGCACCACCTGACCGTCCTGCACGATGTACTCGACATTGCGATGGAACAGTTTGTGCGCACGCAGGCCGGCATAGACGTGAGTCAGCAAGCCCAGGTTATGCGCCGAATACAGGCTCTCGCCTTCAGCCAGCAGGCCGACGCGGGTGAGCATTTCTTCGATGAACTGGTGACCGGCTTCGTTGAGTTCGACCTGACGGGTCTTCTCGTCGATGGTGTAATGGCCGGCCTTGGTGACTTCCCCTTCGACTTCCTCGATGTGCAATTCAAGCTGCGGGATCAGTTTGTTGATCTCGATGTACAGCTTGGAGCTGTCCTCGGCCTGACCGGAGATGATCAGCGGGGTACGGGCTTCGTCGATGAGGATGGAGTCGACTTCGTCGATCACGGCAAAATTGAGTTCGCGCTGGAATTTTTCTTCCATGCTGAACGCCATGTTGTCGCGCAAGTAGTCGAAACCGAATTCGTTGTTGGTGCCGTAGGTGATGTCGGCGGCGTAAGCGGCGCGCTTCTCTTCCGGCGGCTGGAATGGCGTGACCACGCCGACCGTCATGCCAAGGAATTCGTAGAGCGGACGCATCCAGTTGGCGTCACGACGGGCCAGGTAGTCGTTCACCGTCACAACGTGCACGCCCTTGCCGGACAGCGCGTTGAGGTAAACGCCCAGTGTTGCCACCAGGGTCTTGCCTTCACCGGTACGCATTTCCGCGATCATGCCTTCATGCAAGGTCATGCCGCCGATCAGCTGGACRTCGWAGTGGCGCATACCCATGACGCGCTTACCGGCTTCGCGGGCGACCGCAAAGGCTTCTGGCAGCAGCTTGTCGAGGGTTTCCCCTTTGGCGAGGCGGGCCTTGAACTCGTTGGTCTTGGCACGCAATTGATCGTCCGAAAGGGCCACCATTTGCTCTTCGAAGGCATTGACGAGCTGCACCGTCTTGAGCATGCGTTTGACTTCACGCTCGTTCTTGCTTCCAAAAAGTTTCTTTAACAAAGGCGCAAACATATCGGCAGGATCTTCCACACTAAAGGGATGGAGGGCGGCCCCGTGAGTCGCCCGTGCAGCCCTCATGGCCGCATGCGAACGAGCATTCTACCCGGAAACGATGGTGAGGAAAGTGGCGTTGTTCCACGATGCATGCACTGCGCTGTGACGGGGCTCACTTAAAATAAGGGCTTTTTACTGAACTTCAACCCATTGAGGGTACAAGTTACTCGTTGATTTAATGGGTAAAGCGCTCGTAAAGCAATGGGTCGGGACCAGCGGGTGCTTTCTGTTACCATGGCCGTTCTGTTACTTCAGGTGTTCGATCATGGCATTTCGCCCTCTCACGGCCAGAGCACCCGCCGTTCTGCTTCGCGAAGCCAAACCGCTGAAAGCCATCTTTGGCCACGCTCAACGCCTGGGTCATTTGCAACGTCTGGTGGAAAGCCAGCTGCAACCGGCCGCCCGCGAGCATTGCCATGTGGCGTCGTGGCGCGAAGGCAGTTTATTGCTGATTGTCACCGACGGTCACTGGGCCACCCGCCTGCGTTATCAACAAAAGCGTCTGCAACGCCAGTTACAGCTGTTCGACGAGTTCGCCAGCCTGACGCGGATCCTGTTCAAGGTGCAGCCACCGACCGTTCAGCAAGGAGCGGCTGGGCATACCATGGATTTGTCGACGGATGCCGCGGCGACCATTCAGGCGACGGCTGACGGGATTACCGACCCGAATCTAAGGGCGGCGCTGGAGCGCCTTGCGGCGCACGCAAAACCTAAATCCTGACTCAAATTTAATGTGGGAGCGCCACACCGCCGCTCCCACATTTTGACTGCGTACACTCGCTAGCGGCGCTTACTGCCCCCAAGCAATGACCCCATCAACCCGCGTACCAGTTGTCGGCCCAATTGATTGGCCGCCTGTCGCATCGCCGATTTAAGCGCCTGTCCTGCGGCCGTACCGAGGAATTCCCCAGCCTGTTCGGTGAAACTCGGCTCTTCGGGGGCAGGTTTGCCCGGCGCGGTTTCAGGCCCCGGCGCCAACCCCTTGCGCCCCATCAGCACTTCATAGGCCGATTCGCGATCAACCGGTTTGTCATATCGCCCTTTAAACGGCGAACCGGCAATCAGCACCGTGCGCTCAGTCTCGGTCAGCGGACCGATCCGCGATTGCGGCGGTGCGACCAGTACACGCTGGACCATCTCCGGCGTGCCCTTGTCCTGCAAGGTGCCGACCAACGCCTCGCCGATGCCCAGCTCAGTCAACACCGACAAGGCATCAAATGCCGGGTTCGGCCGGAAGCCCTCGGCCACTGCCCGCAGGGATTTCTGCTCTTTGGCGGTGAACGCGCGCAAGCCATGCTGAACACGCAGGCCCAACTGAGCCAGCACATCATCCGGTAAGTCCCCCGGCGATTGGGTGACGAAATACACGCCCACGCCTTTCGAACGGATCAGCCGCACCACTTGTTCCAGACGATCCTGCAACGCCTTGGGCGTACCGGCGAACAACAAGTGCGCCTCGTCGAAAAACAGCGCCAGCAGCGGTTTATCGGCATCGCCGCGTTCCGGCAGTTGCTCGAACAATTCAGCCAGCAACCACAGCAGGAACGTCGCGTAGACCTTCGGCGCTTCGTGCACCAGACGGCTGGCGTCGAGCAAATGGATGCGCCCGCGACCGTCCATCGCCGGTTGCAAAATATCTTCCAGTTGCAGTGCCGGTTCACCGAACAACGCTTCGGCGCCCTGCTGTTCCAGCGTCGCCAAACGGCGCAACAGTGCCTGGCTGGAACCGGTGGTCATCAGTGCCGCGTCATCGCCCAGCAATTCGGGGTTATCGCGCAGATGATTGAGCAGCGCCTTCAAATCCTTCAAATCCAGCAGCAACAGCCCTTCGCGGTCGGCCACCTTGAACGCGGCATAAAGTGCCGACTGCTGACTGTCGGTCAGCTCCAGCAGGCTGCCGAGCAGCAACGGCCCCATTTCGCTCAAGGTGGTGCGCAATGGATGACCGGACTGACCGTGAATATCCCACAGGGTTACCGGATACGCCTGAGGCTTATGGTTCAGCCAGGGCATGCCGGCGATCCGCTCCGCGACCTTGCCTTGAGGGTTACCGGCGGCGCCCAGGCCGCACAAGTCGCCTTTGATATCCGCCGCGAACACCGCCACGCCTGCATCGCTGAACGCTTCGGCCAGGCGCTGCAACGTAACGGTTTTACCGGTCCCGGTAGCGCCCGCTACCAAACCGTGACGGTTCGCCAGGCGCATGGCCTGGGCGATTGGCTGGCCAGCGAGGTCAGCGCCGATAACGAGTTGCGATGAGTCAGGCATTTTGTCACCCATGGTTAATCTTTGATCCTGCATGGCCGATAACAACCGAGAGACCAGACTGAAAATAGCGTCGGTAATTCCCTAAGGAGAGACGGAACTATCAGCTTACTTTCAACACTGCCCAATTTGCGTGCCTTTATAAAAGCACGCCCTGGACATTAAGACCTAGCGGACCCCAAGCCATGAATAAAAACCTGCGCTTCAGCCATAAAATACTGCTTGCCGCCGCCCTGATCGTTATCGCCGCATTCGCTTCGTTCACACTGTACAACGACTATTTGCAGCGCAATGCGATACGCCGCGACCTGGACAACTACCTGCAAGAAATGGGTAACGTCACCGCCAAGAACATTCAGACCTGGCTGGCGGGTCGTAGCCTGTTGATCGAAAACCTGTCACAGACCGTTGCCCTGAACGCCGAGACCGACAACGTCGCCAAACTGCTGGAACAGAAGGCTGTCACATCGACCTTCATGGGTGCCTACCTGGGCAACAAGGATGGCACCTTCATTATCCGTCCGGACAGCAAGATGCCCGACGGCTATGACCCTCGCGTCCGCCCTTGGTACAAGAGCGCGCAAAGCACCAGCGGGTCAGCCTTGACCGAACCTTACATCGACCTGGCGTCTGGCCAGTTGGTGATTTCCATCGTCGACAGCGTTCTCAAGGACGGTCAGAACATCGGTGTGGTCGGTGGCGACCTGAGCCTGCAAGCGATCACCGACAGCCTCAACGCGCTGGACTTCGACGGCATGGGCTATGCGTTCCTGGTCAGCGCCGACGGCAAGATCCTGGTCCACCCGGACAAAACGCTGGCGATGAAAAACCTCAAGGACGTCTACCCACAAGACACGCCCGTCATCGGTAATAAGCCGAGCGAGATCGAAGTCGACGGCAAAACCCGCATCGTGACCTTCACCCCGATCAAGGGACTGTCCTCGGTCAACTGGTACATCGGCCTGTCGGTGGACAAGGACAAAGCCTTCTCCATGCTCAGCGAATTCCGCACCTCGGCGATCATCGCGACCCTGATTGCAGTGGCCATCATCATTGGCTTGCTGGGCATGCTGATCCGCCTGCTGATCCAGCCGCTGCACGTGATGACCCGCGCCATGGAAGACATCGCCGACGGTGAAGGCGACCTGACCAAACGCCTGACCATCCAGAATCAGGACGAATTCGGCGTCCTTGGCACGGCGTTCAATCGTTTCGTGGAGCGAATTCATACATCGATCCGCGAAGTGTCCTCGGCCACCGGCCAGGTCAACGAAGTGGCCTTGCGGGTGGTGGCGGCCTCGAACTCGTCGATGTTCAACTCCGACCAGCAAGCTTCGCGCACCAACAGCGTCGCCGCGGCCATCAACCAGCTCGGCGCCGCGGCTCAGGAAATCGCCCGTAACGCCGCCCAGGCATCGAATCAGGCCAGCGATGCCCGCAGCCTGGCCGAAGACGGCCAGCAAGTGGTGGATCGCAGCATTGCCGCGATGAATCAGCTGTCGAGCATGCTCAGCGCTTCGAGCACCAACATCGAATCGCTGAACAGCAAAACCGTGAACATCGGGCAGATTCTCGAAGTGATCACCAGCATTTCCCAGCAAACCAACCTGCTGGCGCTCAACGCCGCCATCGAAGCAGCGCGGGCCGGTGAAGCCGGGCGCGGTTTTGCCGTGGTGGCCGACGAGGTACGCAACCTGGCGCACCGCACACAGGAGTCGGCGCAACAGGTGCAGACCATGATCGAGGAGCTGCAAGTCGGCGCCCGTGAATCCGTCAGCACCATGAGCGACAGCCAGCGCCACAGCCAGGACAGCGTGGAAATCGCCAACCTGGCGGGCGAGCGCCTGAACAGCGTGACGTTGCGCATCGGCGAAATCGACGGCATGAACCAGTCGGTGGCCACGGCGACCGAGGAACAGACGGCAGTGGTGGAGTCGATCAATGTGGACATCACCGAGATCAACACGCTGAACCAGGAAGGCGTGGAAAACCTGCAATCGACCCTGCGGGCGTGCTCGGACCTTGAGCAGCAGGCCTCGCGCTTGAAGCAATTGGTGGGCAGTTTCCGTATCTAGCGTCTGTTCACAGACACCGTGGCGAGGGAGCTTGCTCCCGCTGGGTCGCAAAGCGACCCAAAAATCGGGATTGAAGGTGTGTCAGATTGAACACACCAGCTGATTTTACGACTGCTTCGCAGCCGAGCGGGAGCACGCTCCCTCGCCACACAACAGTCCAAAGCCCTCGGCATCGCCGCAAAACCCAACCGAACATCTATCCTTCATATAGGTCAACCAAAGGGAGCACATCGAACCCGGAGGGATGTTCATCGTGCATATCGCTGACATAACCATGTTCTACGCCCCTGCCAGCGGTGGCGTGCGCACGTATCTGGATGCCAAGCACCGTCGTTTGGGCATCAAACCCGGCATTTGCCATAGCCTGCTGATCCCAGGGGCGCATTTGAGTGAACAGGATGGTGTCTATACGGTTCCGGCCCCCGCCCTGCCCTTCGGCAAGGGTTATCGCTTCCCCCTCCGTCTCGGGCCGTGGCGCAATGTTCTGCGAGATTTACAACCCGATCTGATTGAAGTCGGCGACCCTTACCTGACCGCCTGGGCCGCTTTGGACGCCAAGCGCCAACTCGATGTGCCGGTAATCGGTTTTTATCACTCCGACCTGCCGATGCTGGTCAGCAATCGCATGGGCAACTGGGTTACACCCAATGTCGAGGCTTATGTCAGCAAGCTCTACGGCAACTTCGACCGGGTTCTGGCGCCAAGCCAGGTCATGGCCGACAAACTGATCGGGTTGGGGGTGAAGAACGTTTTCGTACAGCCCTTGGGCGTCGACCTGCAAACGTTCAACCCCAGCGTTCGGGATCCAGGCCTGCGGGCCGAATTGGGCATCGATGAAAACACTCACCTGCTGATCTTCGCCGGCCGCGGCTCCAAGGAAAAAAACCTGCCGGTGCTGCTCAACTGCATGAAACGCCTGGGGCGTCGCTACCACTTGCTGCTGGTGGGCTCGTCGATGCCGACCCTGGTGCCGCGCAATGTCACCGTCCTCGATGAATTCTGCCCGGCAGCGCAAGTCGCACGCCTGATGGCCAGCGCCGACGCGCTGGTGCATGCCGGCGACCAGGAAACCTTTGGCCTGGTGGTTCTCGAAGCCATGGCCAGTGGCATTCCCGTGGTGGCCGTGGCGGCCGGGGCTTTCCAGGAGATTGTCACCGATCAATGCGGCTTGCTCTGCGCGCCGAACAATCCAGTGGCGATGGCCAACACCGTTCGCGAACTGTTCAGCCAAGGCAGCGCCGCGTTGGGCAAACAGGCCCGACGGCATGTCGAGCAACATTACGCCTGGGACACCGTGGTCCACAGCCTGCTGGGGCACTATCACGCCGTACTCGGCACGCAATGGCCGCTGATCGCCAATGGCTGAGCCCATGAACACACCCAGTCTGTTGTTGGTGCTACACGACGTTGCACCGCAGACCTGGCCCGATTACCAGGCCTTCGTCGAAGCCGTCGACGCACTGGGTACAGTGCCGATGACCTGGCTGGTGGTGCCGAATTTCCACAAACATGACGACCTTGACGCACATCCGGAGTTTCGACGTTTGCTGAGCCGTCGCGTCGCTCGCGGCGACGAACTGGTACTGCACGGTTACTACCATTGCGATGAAGGGGCGATTCCCACCACTCCCCGAGACTGGTTCATGCGCAGGATCTATACCCATGAAGGCGAGTTCTATGACCTGCCTCTAGACGCCGCCCTCGCCCGCCTGCGCGCCGGAATCGAGGTATTCCATCGCTACAACTGGCCGCTCGAAGGCTTTGTCGCCCCCGCCTGGCTGATGAGCGAAGGCACCCGTCAGGCGTTGCGTCAGTTACCGCTGCGCTACACCAGCGATTCGCAGCACCTGTATCGTTTGCCGGATTTCACTGCGATCGATGCCCCAGGCCTGGTCTGGAGCGCACGCAGCGCCTGGCGCCGTGGCCTGTCGAAAATCGTCAGCGATCAGCGCGAACAGCGCTGGCGCCAGGCGCCGGTGATTCGTCTCGGCTTGCACCCGGTGGACATGCGCCATGAGTTCTCGCGTCAATATTGGCTGCAAACGCTCAAGCGCTTGCTCGACGAGGGCCGTGTGCCGATGACCAAGGCCGGTTGGTTGAAACTGCAACGCGACCCCATCGGTCGCGCAGCATGAGCCGGGGAATTCTGCTGGTCATCGCGCTGCTCGCTGCGGTGCTCATCCCGGCGTTGCTGGGCGGCGGCGAGACATGGTCGCGGTTGCAACGCTTCCCGCTGGAATGGCTGCTGATCATGTTCGGCATGATCCTGTTGTGCTGGGTGCTCAACACCCTGCGCTTGCGCCTGTTGCTGGGCGATCAGCGTGACAAGGTGAGCCGACTCAAAAGCCTCGGGGTGGTGATGTCCGCCGAGTTCGCCTACTGCGCCACCCCCGGCGGCAGTGGTGGACCGCTGACCATCATGGCCCTGTTGGCGCGCCACGGCGTGCGGCCGGCCAGGGGCAGCGCCGTGTTCGCCATGGACCAGTTGAGCGACTTGCTGTTTTTTCTCTGCGCGCTGAGCGCGATTCTGATTTATGCACTGTTCCAGCACCTCAGTCAGCGCCTGGAATGGATGCTGACGGTCAGCGCCATCTCGTTGTTCGGCGGGCTGTTCAGCTGTGTATTGATGGCTCGCTGCCACCGTTCGCTGATTCGCCTGAGTGGTCGGTTGCTCGCCCGTTTCAATGTCAAGGAAGCGACCCGGCTTCGTTGGGCGCGAAAGCTCCTGCACTTCCTGGCGGCATTCACCGACACACTGAAGTTACCCTTTCAAACATTGATCACGGTGTTTGCCCTGACCTGCCTGCATTGGATCTTGCGGTATAGCGTGCTGTATCTGGCATTACGCGGGCTGGGCGTGGACTTGCAATGGGCCTGGTGCGTTCTGATCCAGATGCTGTCATTGAGTGCGGGGCAATTCAGTCTGTTGCCGGGCGGTGCCGGGGCGGCGGAACTGACATCGGCGGCGCTGCTGGCGCCGATGGTGGGGAAATCCACCGCGGCGGCAGCGATTCTGATCTGGCGGACGGTGACTTATTACTTCTATCTGGTGGTCGGTGGCCCGGTGTTTCTGCTGATGCTCGGGCGGCCATTGCTGAAGAAGTTGATGAAGTTCAAGCAAGCTTAAAGATCGCCACAGGGTCTTTTCAGGCCCCCCTGGCTGTATCGTCGGAATCGTCCTGCAACTGCTCCCACAACTCGGCGGCGCCGGGAAACTCCGTGCCGTCTTCGGGGCTCAGGTCGTCCGGATCGTAGCGGCTCAAACAGCCCTCGCCCAATGTGGCGGGCGCCTTGGAAACGGCTTTATCCAGCGGATCGGCCATGGTCATGTCCTCGGTGCAGAAACGGCGAAGGGCCTGAAGCGATTGAACGCCCAGGCCCTTCGGATTTCAACCGTATGGTTGTCAGAACACGACGGTTTTGTTGCCGTGCACCAACACCCGGTCTTCCAGGTGGTAACGCAGGCCACGGGCCAGCACCATTTTCTCGACGTCACGACCGAAGCGCACCATGTCTTCAATACTGTCGCTGTGGCTGACACGCACCACGTCCTGCTCGATGATCGGACCGGCGTCCAACTCTTCGGTGACATAGTGGCAAGTGGCACCGATCAACTTCACACCGCGCATCGAAGCCTGATGATACGGCTTGGCGCCGACGAACGACGGCAGGAAGCTATGGTGAATGTTGATGACTTTGTGGGCATATTCGCTGCACAAGTCAGGCGGCAGAATCTGCATGTAACGAGCAAGTACCACCACTTCGGCGTCGTGCTGTTTGACCAGGCGCGAGACTTCGGCGAAGGCCGGTTCCTTGTCCTGTGGGTTGACCGGTACATGGTAGTAAGGAATACCGTGCCACTCGACCATGCTGCGCAAATCGTCATGGTTGGAAATCACGCAGGCGATTTCGCAGTCCAGTTCGTCGCTGTGCCAGCGGTGCAACAAGTCAGCCAGGCAATGGGACTCACGGCTGGCCATCAACACCACGCGCTTCTTCTGCTCGGTGTCGGTGATGCGCCAGTCCATCGAGAACTCTTGGGCAATCGGTGCAAACGCTTCGCGAAAGGCTTCGATACCGAAAGGCAGCGAATCAGCACGAATTTCGTGACGCATGAAGAACCAGCCACTCTGATTGTCCGAGTGATGGCTCGCTTCAGTGATCCAGCCGTTATGTGACGCCAGAAAGTTACTGACTTTAGCAACGATACCGACGCGGTCCGGGCAAGCAATCACCAGCCGAAAAGTGCGCATGAGGGGGAAACTCCAGAACTTCGCAAAGGCCGCCATTCTAGCGATTGCGCAGCAAAACTGCAGTATTGATGACGCGCGGCTGCGGATTGCGGTCATCGGCACAGGTTCCGGCGGTGCCATACGCCAGTGCATGGTGCTCTTGTAGCCAGCCTTCAAGAGGTTAACTGTGAATATTTGTGACGCTATTTAACTGCCTCTCCAATGTGTGTCCTATTCACCGCAACTAATTTAAGTAAAACTTCGGTTAAATGTTTACTTGATGAAACACCCTGACTATTATTGTCGCACTGTCACCCTGTCATCCAGCGCCAACATAAGGTAGTCCTCATGTCCTTGATCAACGAATATCGCGCCACCGAAGAAGCTATCAAAGAGCTGCAAGCCCGTTTGAAGAACCTGTCCCAAGACGACAAACTGCAAACCGAGCTGGAATTCGAAGGCAAATTGCGCACCCTGATGGGCGAATACTCCAAATCCCTGCGTGACATCATTGCCCTATTGGATCCAGAGTCCAAAACCAAGGCTCCACGTGGCGGCGCAGTAAAAACTACTGGCACCAAGCGTGCTCGCAAAGTTAAACAATACAAAAACCCGCACAACGGCGAAGTCATCGAAACCAAAGGTGGCAACCACAAAACTCTGAAAGAGTGGAAAGCCAAGTGGGGCGGTGACGTGGTTGAAGGCTGGGCTACCCTGCTGGGCTAAGCCGCAAGCGCGTCGCAGACTGATCCGCGACCAAAAGAACGCCAGCAAATGCTGGCGTTTTTTTATGCCCGGAATTCAATCGCAAGTCATTTTCGTTTTCAAATATTCAAACGTTTGCGTAATGCCTGGACATGAATCTGCCATTCATCCAGAACCTCTTGCTGAAACGATGTAGGACTAATCGTCAATTGGGCGGCAGCTGTCAGAAAACTTTCCAGCGTATTGGGAGCGCCCCACTCCGGCACGGACAAACGCTGCTGACAAAATATTCGCCAGCGTTCTTGCTCTTCCGGGCTCAACGTATCCGGAAAGTTGCGTGCGCGATAACGAAACAATAATTCGGGCAAACGTTCATCATCGAAAGGCCRCTGCTCTTGTGCTAATTGCGCAGGGTCGGCGGCTCTGACTTGCTCACATAGACGCCGATCCCGATCGCCGATAAAACCGTCGTATAACTGTTGCTCGGGGTCCAGGCTCGCGGCGAAATCCTCGCGGGCATAAACTCCCGAGACTTTATCTTGCCAAAGTTGTTGTGCGGCACTTAGCCGCAGCGCCCGTTCCTGATAGAGCGCCATGTCCAGCCCCAAACGTTGCTGATCTTCGGGACGAAGTACCGATAACGGCGCCACGACCGGGCACTTGTTGATGTGTATGAGCTTGAGCGGCACGGGCAGTTCGCCTTCGGCCAGATCGTCACGGCGTGTATAAAGCCGCTGACGCAAGGTTTCGGTATCCAGATCGAGCAGCCCCTGAGGGTCCAGGTGCAGGTCACAGACAATCAGCGCGTTGCGATTGCGTGGATGCCAGGCCAGTGGCAGTACCACGCCGACATAATGGCGGGCCGCCGAAAAGCGCCCGGAAATGTGCACCATCGGCTGCAACAGCCGAATCTGGTCCATCACCTTTTGTTTGCTGCGCAACTGAAACAGCCAGTCATACAACTTCGGCTGTTTTTCACGAATCAGACGCGCCAGGGCGATTGTGGCGCGAACATCCGATAGCGCCTCGTGGGCATTTCCGTGATCGATGCCATTGGCGGCGGTCAGGCGTTCGAGCTTGAGCGTCACCCGCCCTTCGTCATCCGTGGGCCAGACGAAGCCATCGGGACGCAACGCATAAGCCGCGCGCACGATGTCGATCAGGTCCCAGCGGCTGTTGCCGCCCTGCCACTCCCGTGCGTAGGGGTCGAAAAAGTTTCGATACAGGCTGTAACGGGTCATCTCGTCGTCGAAACGCAGCGTGTTGTACCCTGCCCCACAAGTGCCGGGCAGGGCGAGCTGGGCATGAACCCGTGTCATGAAATCGGCTTCGCTCAAACCTTGCTCGGCCAGAAGACCAGGCGTGATACCGGTGATCGCGCAAGCCGCCGGATGCGGCAGGATGTCGTCACTGGGCTGGCAGTAGAGATTGACCGGCTCGTCTATTTCATTGAGATCGAAGTCGGTGCGAATCCCCGCCACTTGCAACGGACGGTCGCAACGGGGGTTGATGCCAGTGGTTTCGTAGTCGTACCAGAAGATCGAGGTCACGGGTTGTTCCTGAACAGAAGACCGGCGAAGTCTAGGCGCACACAGGCTGCCTCGACCAGAAATGTTGTCATTCAATCACCTCCGGCCGCATACCGTGCAATACATAGTTATGTCGTTTCCCCCCGAGAGGCTGCTAGCATCGAACGGACATCGAATCGCAAACCGGCCACAGCAAGGTTGCCCATGCTCGAGACCACAGCACTGCCACGGAAAGCAACGCTGGCCCCGCCACTGGATACGCGGTATCAGGTCGAAACGCCCGAAGGCATCGACTTGCCACTGCGCCCGGCCGGGTTGATGGTCCGTGCGCTGGCGTTCACCATCGACCTGGGCCTGCGCGGGTTGATCCTGGGCCTGCTGTTCATGGTGCTGGCGTTCCTCGGCAAACTCGGCGCGGGGCTTGGCTCGATTTTGCTGTTCGTGGTGAGCTGGTGGTACATGGTGCTGTTCGAGGTGCTCAATCAGGGGCGCTCGCCGGGCAAGCAATGGATGGGATTGCGCGTGGTGCACGACGATGGCACCCCGATCGGCTGGTCCGCGTCCTTGCTGCGCAACCTGTTGCGATTTGTCGACATGTTGCCGTTCGGCTACTTCCTCGGGGCGATCAGTTGCCTGCAACATCCCACCTTCAAACGCCTCGGCGACCTGGCCGCCGGCACGCTGGTGATCTACCGCGAACAACCGCTCACCCGACCGCAGTTACCCGATGCCCCGCCGCGCCGTGCCGCTTTCGCGCTGACGCTGACCGAGCAACGCGCCATCCTCGGGTTTGCCGAGCGCCAGGGTGAACTCTCCGAGGCGCGGGCAGGTGAACTCGCCTCGATACTCGCGCAACCGCTGCACGTTTCAGCGCCGCAGGCCGTGGCCGAACTCAACGGCATCGCCCGCGGACTGTTGGGCCCGACATGAAGCAAAGCCTATTCGAAAGCCGCCACAAGACCGAATGGGAGCAATTTGCACTCATGCTCGAACGGCTGGAACGCGGCAAGGAAACCTCGCGAGTCGCCAGCTTCCCCAGCGACTATCGACGGCTCTGCCAACACCTGGCCCTGGCTCAGGAGCGTGGTTACAGCAGCTTTTTGGTCGACTCGTTACAGCAACAAGTGCTGCGCGGGCATCAACAGCTTTATCGGCATCGCAGTTGGCTGAGGGCCAACGTACTGAGCTTCATCCTTGCCGACTTCCCGCGTCTGGTGCGCGAACAATGGCCCTTCGTGCTTGCCGCCAGCCTGATATTTTTTGGCAGCCTAATTGRCATCGGGCTGCTGGTGTATCTGTTCCCGGAACTGGTCTACAACCTGATCCCGGCCGAGCAGGTCAGTGAAATGCAAAGCATGTACGACCCTGTCGCCGGTCATCTGGGGCGCTTGGCAGAACGGGCGGCCAGTGAAGACTGGGAGATGTTCGGTTACTACATCATGCACAACATCGGCATCGCGTTTCAGACCTTCGCCAGCGGTTTGCTGTTTGGCCTGGGCAGCGCGTTTTTCCTGTTCTTCAACGGCTTGATGATCGGTGCGGTGGCCGGGCACCTGACGCACATCGGCTACGGGCAAACCTTCTGGTCATTCGTGATCGGGCACGGCGCCTTCGAACTGAGCGCCATTGCCCTGGCCGGTGCCGCCGGCCTGCAACTGGGCTGGGCGTTGATCGCGCCGGGACGTTTGCCCCGCGCCGAAGCCCTGCGAGTGGCGGCGAGCAAGAGCGTGTTGCTGATTTGCGGGGTCATGCTGTTTTTGTTGATTGCAGCGTTTATAGAAGCCTACTGGTCGTCGCGGACCGGAGTCACGCCGCTGACCAAATACCTGGTCGGCGCAGCGCTCTGGGTGTTGGTCGCGACTTATCTGCTGTTTGCCGGACGGACCCGCCATGCGCCTGAGTGACGCCAGTGCAGTGATTCGCCCACGCACAAACTGGGAAGCCATGGACCTGGGGGTGCTGCTGAGTCAGCGCCATCGACGCCTGTTGATGACCAGTTGGGCGATCGTGACCCTACCGATTTTTACCTTGCTCAGCTTGATGCTGTGGGAGTCGCCCTCCCTCGCCCTGCTCCTGTTCTGGTGGCTCAAACCGGCGTTCGACCGGCTACCGCTGTACATCCTGTCCAAAGCCATGTTCGGCGAAACACCCACACTGAAACAGGCCCTGCGCCAATGGCCGCGCCTGCTCCCGCCGCAACTGCTGGCCAGCCTGACCTGGCGCCGCCTGAGCCTGAGCCGCAGCTTTCTGATGCCGGTGGTACAACTCGAAGGCCTGGAGGGCGAAGCACGACAACAGCGTTTACGCGTGCTGTTGCAGCGCAATGCCGGTGCCGCGCAATGGCTGACGATCATCGGCGTGCACCTGGAAACCGCGTTGTGGATCGGCCTGATGGTGCTGTTCTACATGCTCTTGCCGCTGCAGGTCGAACTCGACTGGGGCTGGCAGACCTTGATTGCCGCCGCCACACAAGACTGGCGCTGGCTGGAGCACCTGACCAATGCTTTTTACGCCCTGGTGCTGGTGGTCTGGGAACCGATTTATGTCGCCTGTGGTTTCAGCCTTTACCTGAACCGGCGCACACGGCTGGAAGCCTGGGACATCGAACTGGTGTTCCGCCGCTTGCGCCAACGCCTGAGCAGCGCAGTCATCACGCTACTGCTGGCGGCGTTTGTGCTGGTGCCGACGGGGCAAAGCGTATGGGCCGCCGAACCGGGCATGTCACCGGACAGCCCGCGTCTGCTGGAGCAACCGCTGACCAGTCAGGCATCCCGAGACAGCATCAAGGCCATCCTCGATCAGCCACCGTTCAAGAACAAGGAAACGGTGACCCGCTATCGGTTTGGCGAAGACAAGCCCAACGACGATACTGCGCACGGTGGTCAAACACCCGCCTGGCTGAAAGCGCTGTTCAGTTTGCTCGACAGCCAACGTTTCGGCGCATTGGCCAACCTGATCGAGGTGTTGCTGTGGGGCGCGGTGATCGGCGCCATTGGCCTGTTGATCTGGCGTTACCGCGACTGGTTGCAGGCGTTCGTCAGCCGCCGGCCAGCGCTCAACCGAAAAGTGACGCGACCATTGCCGCAGCAGGCGTTCGGCCTGGACCTCAACCGCGAAACCCTGCCCGCCGATATTGCGGCCAGCGCCGAAAGCCTCTGGCAAACCAACCCGCGTGAAGCCCTTGGCTTGCTCTATCGCGCCTTGCTCAGCCACTTGTTGAACGACTTCGACATGACGCTCAAGCCCGCCGACACCGAAGGCGAAGTGCTTCAGCGCGTTGAACATTTGAAGCAACCGGCGTTGCTGGCCTTCAGTAAAAGCCTGACCGCACACTGGCAGAACATGGCCTACGGGCATCGCCTGCCACCGGCGCATTTGCAACAGGAACTGTGTGACGGCTGGCGCGCATTGTTCGGCCCCGGAGCGGTCCGTTGAATCGCAGGGCATGGCTGGCGGTCGGCGTGTTCATCGTCGTGCTCTTGGGTGCGCTGAGTGTTTACCTGTATTTCAAGGCCACACCCTATCAGGTACAAATCGAACACGGCCCGTCCCCTGAAGCCCAGGCCAATCCCTACCTGGCCGCCGAGCATTTTCTGCGCAAACAGGGCCTGACCGTCAGCCACGCCAACAGCCTCGACATCCTGCCGACCCTCGAACCGCGTCAGCACAGCCTGTTGTTGCTCGGCGACCGCTCGAACATGTCGCCGCGCCAGGTGGATCAGGTGTTGAACTGGACCCGGGCCGGTGGGCGCCTGGTATTCGTCGCCGAAGCCCTGTGGGATGAAAAGACCGGCCAAAGCAATGACCTGCTGCTCGACCGGGTGCAGTTGCACCAGTTCCTGAGCAAAGACCTCAAGGACTCGCCTCCCGATCTGCGCGATGATCCCTACCCCAAACTGACCAAGCTCTATCTGGAAAACGAAGAGGCGCCGGCCTACTTCAGCTTCGATACCGCGTTCCACCTCGACGACCCGAAAAACCTCGCCCAGGCCTGGGCCAACAGTGGCAAGGCCACGCACATGATGCAGCTGAGCCACGGGCTGGGTTCAATCACCGTGGTCACCGACGCCGACCTCTGGAAAACCCCGGCCATCAACCAATACGACAACGCCTGGCTGCTGTGGTACCTGACGGCCGACACCGATGTGACCCTGCTGTTCAATACCGAGCACGACAGTCTGCTGACCTTGTTGTGGCGTTACTTTCCCCAAGCCCTGGTGGCCCTGATCGCCTTGATCGCTTTGGGTTTCTGGCACGTTGGCGTGCGCAGCGGCCCTTTGCTGGAGCCGGCCCCAAGGGCGCGTCGGCATCTTCAGGAACACCTGCGCGCAAGCGCCGATTTCATGCTGCGCCGCAGCGGTCAGCACAGCCTGTTGCACGCCTTGCAGCAAGACATCCTGCGTCGTGTCCGCCACCGTCATCCCGGTTTTGAACAACTCGGCGTCGCCGAACAATGGCTGGTGCTCGCACGCCTGACCGGCCACCCCACACGCGCCATCAGCCAGGCCATGAGCCCGCGACCGAAACAGCGGCTGTCCAGCGCTGAATTCAGCCGTCAGGTCGCCCACCTGCAAACCTTGAGGAACGCCTTATGAGTGAACAGATCGAGCCCGGCACCCAGACCCACGCCGCCCAGCAGCGCCAGCGCGCCGGCCAGTTGGCCCTGGCGATAAGAACGGAATTGCAAAAAGCGGTGATTGGCCAGAACACCGTGATCGACGATGTGCTCACCGCCCTGATCGCCGGCGGCCATGTGCTGCTCGAAGGCGTGCCGGGGTTGGGCAAGACATTGCTGGTGCGCGCCCTCGCCCGGTGCTTCGGTGGTGAATACGCCCGCATCCAGTTCACCCCGGACCTGATGCCCAGCGACGTCACCGGGCATGCGGTGTACGACCTGCAAACCGAGCAATTCAAACTGCGCAAAGGCCCGTTGTTCACCAACCTGCTGCTGGCCGATGAAATCAACCGCGCCCCGGCAAAAACCCAGGCCGCGTTGCTCGAAGCCATGCAGGAACGCCAGGTCACCCTCGAAGGCCGCGCCCTGCCCATCGTGCAACCGTTCATGGTGCTCGCCACCCAGAACCCGATTGAGCAGGAAGGCACCTACCCACTGCCGGAAGCCGAGCTCGACCGCTTCATGCTCAAGGTGCGCATGGACTACCCCGAGGCCGATCAGGAACTGGACATGGTGCGTCAGGTCAGCCGCTCGACCCGCGCCGACATGCTCGATGTACAACCGCTGCGCACCGTGTTGCAAGCCAAGGACGTGCTGGCCTTGCAGCGCATTGCCAGTGACCTGCCGCTGGACGATCAGGTGCTCGATTACGCCGTGCGCCTGGCCCGCACCACCCGCACCTGGCCGGGTTTGACCCTCGGCGCCGGGCCTCGCGCCTCCATCGCCCTGGCACGTTGCGCCCGCGCCCGCGCCTTGTTGCGAGGAGGCGAGTTCGTGATTCCCGACGACATCAAAGGTTGCGCCCTGGCGGTACTGCGTCACCGCGTGCGGATTGCCCCGGAGCTGGACATCGAAGGGCTGGACGTCGATCAGGTGCTCAAGCAACTGCTCGACCAAGTGCCGGCGCCACGCCTGTGAACATGGCCATCCGGACCACCCCTGTGGCGAGGGAGCTTGCTCCCGCTGGGCTGCGAAGCGGCCCCAACATTTCTGATAGGGCGAAGAACTTGCCAGCGCTGCGCACTGGAGCGGGAGCAAGCTACCTCGCCACAGGAACTGTGTGCCGATGAAACCATCCCGGCTTCTACTGGCCTGGCTTGCGGCCTTGCTAGCCATCGGCATCGTGCTGGGCGCCTTACGGGCGCTGGACATCGCCGTTCCATCAAGCCTTTTATCGATCAACTGGGGATTACTGCTGGCCCTGCTGGCCCTGGCGATACTCGACGCCATTCGCCTCAAGCGTTTGCCCTCACCGCGCCTCCAGCGACAAATGCCCGGCAGCCTGGCACTCGGTCGCTGGAGCGAAGTGCGATTGGAGGTCGAGCATGATTTTACCCAACCACTGAACATTCAGATCTTCGACCACGTACCCGACGGCCTGAGCGTCGAAAACCTGCCCCTGTCGGTCGAACTGCAACCCGGCCAACAGAGCCAGATCAGCTACCGCCTGCGCCCGCTCATGCGCGGCCATTTCAGCTTCGAATACTGCGAAATCAACCTGCCGAGCCCCATGGGTTTGTGGTCCGACAAACGCCTGCTCAACATACCCGACACCACCCGCGTCTACCCCGACTTCGCCCGCCTCTACGGCGGCCAGTTGCTGGCGGTAGACAACTGGCTCAGCCAACTCGGCGTACGCCAGCGCCAACGTCGCGGCCTGGGCCTGGAATTCCATCAACTGCGCGAATTCCGCGAAGGCGACAGCCTGCGCCAGATCGACTGGAAAGCCACCGCCCGCCAACGCACCCCCATCGCCMGCGAGTACCAGGACGAGCGCGACCAGCAAATCATCTTCATGCTCGATTGCGGCCGTCGCATGCGCAGCCAGGACGGCGAGCTCGCGCATTTCGATCACGCTCTCAATGCCTGCCTGCTGCTCAGCTACATCGCGTTGCGCCAGGGCGACGCGGTGGGCTTGAGCACCTTCGCCAGCAACCATCCGCACTACCTTGCCCCGGTCAAGGGCACAGGCCAGCTCAATGTGTTGCTCAACACCGTCTACGACCTCGACAGCACCCAACGCCCGGCCGACTACCAGGCTGCCGCCACACAGCTACTGGCCCGACAAAAACGCCGGGCACTGGTAGTGCTGGTGACCAACCTAAGGGATGAAGACGACGAAGAACTGCTGACTGCGGTCAAACGCCTGAGCAAACTGCATCGGGTGTTGGTGGCGAGCCTGCGTGAAGACTTGCTCGACAATCTACGGCACGCCCCGGTGCAGACCTTGCCTGAAGCGCTGGCCTATTGCGGGACGGTGGATTATTTGAATGACCGGGCGCAGCTCCATGAGCGGTTGAGTGCTCATGGAGTGCCGGTGGTGGATGCTCGGCCCCAAGAGTTGGGGGCCGAGTTGGTGACGGCGTACTTGGGGTGGAAAAAAGCTGGAACGATGTAACGTCGAATCGTATATAAAATCGTCATATCACGATGCCGACATGGATATGACGTGCGAGCACGTACGACAAGCCCTCAATCCGGGTACTTACGAAAACCAGTCCCACTCAACAACCTGAAAGCTCTATCGCAAGGAATCCATCATGGACGAGACAAAACTATTTGCTTCAGTGCTAACGCAGATCAATGAGAACCAACTGGCTTTGGGGGCCGCTATAGAAGAACTATCGAATTGGATAGCGCAACGAGGTGCTACCGAAATAGCGGATAACATCCGATGTGCATTGCAAGCGATAGATCGAAACCAAGAATTCATCTCTTTGGCACTTATTTCTATCTCCACCGATTTTAAAGAATCACAAGCTCCAAAAAAGCATGACCCTAATGACTAGCTAACCATCAAGAGTCGTAATTCTCCTCGGCTGTTACCCGATGCTCCTCATCGGGTAACAACTGACGTTCATGGTCAGTAATATGCTTGTTGTCCTCCTCCCGACTTCTCGAATAGCAGCGCTAACGGCTACAGAATGAAGCGCATCTGCCTACAAGTGTCAGCGACCCAGGCTGATTGTGGGTGGTGTCCGTCCCAACATAAGGTTCTCCTTCCCTCGCTGCCGTCCATTCGTCTACCTCCGAATCGGCGGTAGCTCCAACAAGGAGTTAACCGTGTCAATGCCTCGACCCAATTCACTCAATACCATCCCGCGTTCCCCCTACGGATCCCTCGACTCAAGAAAACTCCAAGACGCTGCCAACAGGGCTCTAGATCACTATCTCAAACAGGAAAACACTGAGCCGCGTTTTGCCAACGAACGCCCCACCGAGGAACGATCCATGAAAATGTTCACCGTTGTCCCCGATGCCAATCCCGAAGCCTTGACCATCGAGACCTACGAAACCTTTTCGACGGTCAGCATTCTGCTGCTCGACCTGGCGGAAAGCCTGGACGACAAGCCGCGACATCTGGCGATGGCGATTTACCGGATGAGTGAGTTGGGGTTGATGCTGGTGGAGCGGTCGCTGGATAACGAGAAGGCGATCAAGGTGGCCGGGGCTTAAATAGCTGGCGCCTGGGCTGACGCCTTCGCGGGCAAGGCCGCGATAGCGTCAGTACAGGCACCACAGAACTTCAGGCCGAAGCAGGCAACGGCTGAAAACTGAAGTACTGCGTCAACGCCTCCACCAATTGCCCATACTCCGGCGGTGCCCGTTGCAGGCTGAACCCGGTGTCGTAATGGTGGGGCGTGGCGTCTTCATGGCACCACAGGCAACACGCCTTCAGGTCAATGACCTGCTGGCAGCCGTCGCTGGCGGGGATTTTCAATCGCAGGTCAAAGTCGACGCCCACCATCATCGGCAACTGGCTGATGAGCATCAGCCCGTCGCTGGACAAGTTGCCCAGAAAGCCGATGGGTTTGTCGGTGACGCTGTTGAACACTTTCAGAAAATACGGCAGTTGATGCCGCTCGATCCGGCGGTCGGTAAACATGCGCAAATGGCCCAGCAAGGCCCTTAAGCAGGGCCGCACTAATGCTTCGGAACGTGCCGGCTGCTTGATAAGCCTGGGCGCGCTCTCCCCGATCCTGGTGCGTCAGTCCTTACAACGCTGACGCTTACTGCTGCCGATCACAGGTATCACCCCGGTTTAGAGGCAAGGCTCTAAAACCGATCCATTCGACTATAGCTCACCACCGCCGGGCCGCCAGCCGTTGCATGACAGTGGCCATCAGAACTGCGTCGGGCGCACGGCCGCCGCGCTGCGCGCTGGGTAATGGCCCAGGCTCTGCAAGGTTTCCAGACGGGCACGGGCGCGATAGGCATATTCGCTTTGCGGGTACGAGGCAATGATGAACTGATAAGTCTGCGCCGCATCGATGAACAGCTTCTGCCGTTCCAGGCACTGGCCGCGCATCATCGACACTTCCGGCTGTACGTAGCGGCGGGAACGACTTTCACGATCGACCTTGGACAGTTCGAGCATCACCTGTTCGCAGTTGCCGCGTTCGTAGGCGCTGTAGGCATTGTTCAAATGATGGTCCATCGACCAATGGGTGCAGCCCGCAGCACTGAGGGCAAGGACGGCAATGAGCACGAATCGCATAAGGGGATCTCCTGTCTTGCGCTTTGTATCGACCCGTTGTCGGAAATCTTCAGGATGGCGTGCTGCAAAGTTGTCACGTTCAATAAAGAAAGCAATAAGTAGTGCAAACGAACAATGACTACACCCAAAGACCATAGTAGCCTCTGCTAGCGCTTGAACTCAGGAGTCTTTGCATGTCCGTTCGTCGTACCAAAATCGTCGCTACCCTTGGCCCGGCCAGTAACTCGCCGGAAGTTCTCGAACAGCTGATTCTGGCTGGCCTGGACGTCGCCCGCCTGAACTTCTCCCACGGCACCCCCGACGAGCACAAGGCTCGCGCGAAGCTGGTGCGTGACCTCGCTGCCAAGCACGGCCGCTTCGTCGCCCTGCTGGGTGACCTGCAAGGCCCGAAAATCCGTATCGCCAAATTCGCCAACAAGCGGATCGAGCTGAAGATCGGTGATCAATTCACCTTCTCCACCAGCCATCCGCTGACCGAAGGCAACCAGCAAGTGGTCGGCATCGACTACCCGGACCTGGTGAAAGACTGCGGCGTGGGCGACGAGCTGCTGCTCGACGACGGCCGCGTGGTGATGCGCGTCGATACCGCCACCGCCACCGAACTGAACTGCACCGTGACCATCGGCGGCCCGCTGTCGGACCATAAAGGCATCAACCGTCGCGGCGGTGGCCTGACGGCACCGGCCCTGACCGAGAAAGACAAGGCCGACATCAAGCTCGCCGCCGAAATGGAAGTCGACTACCTCGCCGTGTCCTTCCCCCGTGACGCCGCCGACATGGAATATGCCCGTCAACTGCGCGACGAAGCCGGCGGCACCGCCTGGCTGGTGGCGAAGATCGAACGCGCCGAAGCCGTGGCCGACGACGAAACCCTCGACGGCCTGATCAAGGCCTCCGACGCGGTGATGGTGGCCCGTGGTGACCTGGGTGTGGAAATCGGCGACGCTGAGTTGGTGGGCATTCAGAAGAAAATCATTCTGCACGCACGTCGCCACAACAAGGCCGTGATCGTCGCGACCCAAATGATGGAGTCGATGATCCAGAACCCGATGCCGACCCGCGCCGAAGTGTCCGACGTAGCCAACGCCGTGCTCGACTACACCGACGCCGTGATGCTCTCGGCTGAAAGTGCTGCTGGCCTGTACCCGCTGGAAGCGGTGCAAGCCATGGCGCGCATCTGCATCGGCGCTGAAAAGCACCCGACCAGCAAGACCTCCAGCCACCGCATCGGCAAGGAATTCGAGCGCTGCGACGAGAGCATCGCGCTGGCAACCATGTACACCGCCAACCACTTCCCAGGCGTGAAAGCGATCATCGCGCTGACCGAAAGCGGCTACACCCCGCTGATCATGTCGCGTATCCGCTCGTCGGTGCCGATTTACGCGTTCACCCCGCACCGCGAAGCCCAGGCCCGCGCAGCGATGTTCCGTGGCGTGTACACCGTTCCGTTCGACCCGGCCTCGCTGGCACCGAACGAAGTCAGCCAGAAAGCCATCGACGAGCTGGTCAAGCGCGGCGTCGTGCAGAAAGGTGACTGGGTGATCCTGACCAAGGGCGACAGCTACCACACCACCGGCGGTACCAACGGCATGAAGATCCTGCACGTGGGCGACCCGCAGGTCTGAGTGACCGATAGCTGAAAAACAAAAGCCCCGCCATGTGAATGGTGGGGCTTTTTTCGTCTGTGGTGATCGTTCCCACGCAGAGCGTGGGAACGATCGGTTAGTGTTTGCTGATAAACGCTGACAACGCCGCCATCGCTTCCGGCGAGCGCAACCGCTGGGTGAACAACGCGCCCTCTTCTTCTATGACCTGGCGCAGCTGTTCCCGGTCCGGCGCTTTCATCAATTGCTTGCTGATGCGCACCGCTTCCGGTGGCAATGACTCGAACCGCAACGCCATCTCCCGCGCCTTGGCCAACGCCGCCTCGCCACTGCCCAAGGCCTCAGTCGCAATGCCCCACGCCGCAGCCTGTTCACCGCTGAACCCTTCACCCAACAGCAACAACTCCGCCGCTTTGGCCTGCCCAAGCAAGCGCGGCAGGATCAGGCTGGAGCCGAACTCCGGGCATAACCCCAGATTGACGAATGGCATGCGCAACCTCGCAGCCGCACTGACATAAACCAGATCGCAATGCAGCAGCATCGTCGTGCCGATCCCCACCGCCGCGCCGGCTACCGCAGCGATCACCGGCTTGCGGCACTCAAGAAGGCCGAGCATGAAGTGAAACACCGGGCTGTCGAGGTTGCCCGGCGGTTGCTGGATGAAGTCGGCAATGTCGTTGCCAGCCGTGAAGCACTCGGAGCTGCCGGTGATCAGCACGGCGTTGATGTCGGGATCGCTGTCGGCAAGCCGCAAGCCCTCCGCCAGTTGGCTGTACATGGCACGGTTCAGGGCGTTTTTCTTTTCCGGGCGGTTGAGGCGCAGGGTCAGTAAACCGCGCTCACGTTCAAACTGGATGGCGTCGGGCATGGCGTGTCCTGATCTGAGAGGATCAACTGTGGCGAGGGAGTTTGCTCCCGCTTGACCGGGCTGGCGCTCCAGTGCGCAGCGCTCACAAACTTTTGGGGCCGCTTCGCAGCCCAACGGGGGCGAGCCCCCTCGCCACAGCAATCAGCGCTCAACCATGGGGTACAAAGACATCCGCCAGCAGTTGATTGCGCGGCAAACCCGCCAGGTACAGGCGCCGGGCAAAGGCGTCGACGCTGTCGGGTGCTCCGCAGACTAAGGCCAGGGTTTGCCGGGAAACAAGGCGCAGTTGCGCCAAAGCCGCGGGCAACTCGGCCGCCGTCCACAGCTCGACATTAAGGTTTTCACGGCCCTCGGCCATGGCTTGCAGGGGTTTGGCCAGATAATGTTCACTGGCATCATGGGCCAGGTGAATGACGCGGATGGCGCCCTGGTGATGCTGACGCAACGCTTCACGCAAGATGCCGAACAACGGCCCCAGACCGGTGCCGGCCGCCAGCAACCACAGCGGGCGGGTGTGCCAGTCCGGATCGTAATGCAGCGCCCCGCCGCGCAACTCGCCGAGGCGGATCGGATCGCCGATTTTCAAGCGACGCGCCGCGTCACTGAACTTCCCCGGTTGGCGGCAATCGAGGTGGAATTCCAGAAAGCGGTCTTCTTCCGGCAGGCTGGCCAGGGAATATGGCCGCGCCACCTGCCCCGCCCACAACACCAGATGCTGCCCCGCCTGATAGCGCAACGGGCGCTCGCTGCTCAGGCGCAAGCGCAACACGCTGGCGCTCAGCCAATCGCTGGCGACCACTTGCGCGGCAAGACCATCGCGCAGCGGGTCAAAAGTTTCGACTTGCAGATCGTCAACCACCTGGCACTGACAGGCCAACCGCCAGCCCTGTTGGCGCTGTTCATTGCTCAAGGCATCGGGACGGCTGTCGCTGGGCAGGCCCTCGACACATTTGACCAGGCACGCGTGGCAACTGCCGGCGCGGCAGCTATAGGGCACCGGCACGCCGTTTTGATTGAGGGCATCGAGCAGGTTACTGCCCGCCGCCACTGCCCATTGGCGTTCGCCGACCCGTAACTCAGGCATCGACATTCTCCCAGGCGGCCGCGCAACGGTTACGGCCGTCACGCTTGGCGCGGTACAGCGCCTGATCGGCGCGGTGCAAGGCGTGATCCAGATCGTGGCCCAGTTCCAACAAGGTCATGCCCGCCGACAGGCTGAGGTGGGCGATCTCCAGGCCGACCAATTCGACATCCATGAAGGCTATGCGCAAGCGCTCGCAACAGGCCGTCAGGCGCTCGGCATCGCAATCGGGCAACAGCACCACGAATTCTTCACCGCCGTAACGGGCCAGAATATCGCCATCGCGCAGGCAGGCCGTGGCCACTCCGGCGAACGCTTGCAGCACCTGATCACCGGCGGCGTGGCCGTGAACATCGTTGATGCGTTTGAAGTGGTCGAGGTCGATCAGCGCCAGGCCATGCACCACACCGACTTCCATGGCGTTCAGCTCGCGGGAGGCCAGGCGCAGGAAATGCCGGCGGTTGAACAGCCCGGTGAGTTCGTCGGTCGCCACCAGGCCTTCGAGCTGGCGCATCATCCCGCGCAGGGTGTCCTGATGCGCCTGCAAGGCGAACCGCCGCTGCCGCATACGCTGGCGCGACACCTGGACGTAACGGGCATAAAGCACCAGCCAGCCGAGCACCACAAACAGCACGCACACCTGCAACAGGGACTGCGTCGGGTCGTGCAGCTCGAAGTGGTAGAGCTCCCATAACGTGATGGCGCTGAAACTGAAAAACACCAGCAACGCGCAACGCACAAAAGCAATACGCGACAGATGAAACAGCCCGAACAACAGGATCAGCAGGTAAAACACCAGAAACGCACCGCGCGCCTCGTCCAGATGGGCGATCAGCCAGGATTGCCAACCCAGCCCCAGCAGAATTTGCACTTCGGTCAGGCTGGGGTCGGAACACCGCAGGTTCGTGCCGCTGTAAAAAACCGCGAACAACACGGCCTGACTGAACACCGTCAACACGCTGCCGATCACCATGCCAGCAAGGGAGTCGTTGTAATGGCCGGTGAAAAACGCCAGCCACACCAGCAGCAAGGCCAGGGCATAAGTGCCGGCCGCAAGGGCAAAGCGTTTGAGCAAAAGCCGCTGGATGGCGTTATGGGTCAATCGTTGATTCACCGTGCGAAAGGAGGCTGTCAGAGTGTCCTACTCTACAGGCCGGATGCCACTTTAGTGGCGAGTCTGATAAATGACCATTCAATTTTTGTGGCGAAAATCTGGCGTCAAACCCATGACCCGCTTCCTGTGAGTCGAGCCTTGCTGCATTCCAGGTAGCAGCTGCCGAAGACTGCGTTCGCTGTAGCAGCTGTCGAGCTTGCGAGGCTGCGTTCGGCTGCGAAGCAGTCGTGAATCCGGCTGACACGGTCTGCCTGACATACCGCAAATCTCTGATATTACGACTGCTTCGCAGCCGAACGCAGCCTTCGGCAGCTGCTACAGGTTCGCGTTGTGCGGCTATATCAGGATTCGTGGCGATCCGCACCGGCGATGTATGCGACCAACGTTTGACTGTCAACGGATGTACCCGCCTTTGATGCGCGGTATACTGCCGCGCCTTTTTAGCGTCGCGCCAGCATGCCCGGCGTGCCTTGAAAGGTGTCTGCGACCGACCGATGCACCCAAGCCGCAGGCACCTTATTGAATGTTCCCGTCTTTTAGAGGAGCGCGACTCGATGACCGTGATCAAGCAAGACGACCTGATTCAGAGCGTTGCTGACGCCCTGCAATTCATTTCTTACTACCACCCCGTGGATTTCATCCAGGCGATGCACGAGGCCTACCTGCGTGAAGAATCGCCGGCAGCCCGCGATTCCATCGCGCAAATCCTGATCAACTCGCGCATGTGCGCCACCGGCCACCGCCCGATCTGCCAGGATACCGGCATCGTCACCGTGTTCGTGCGCGTAGGCATGGACGTACGTTGGGATGGCGCCACCATGGGCCTGGACGACATGATCAACGAAGGCGTGCGCCGGGCTTACAACCTGCCGGAAAACGTCCTGCGTGCCTCGATCCTCGCCGACCCGGCGGGCGCTCGTAAAAACACCAAGGACAACACCCCGGCCGTTATCCACTACTCCATCGTTCCGGGTAACACCGTGGAAGTGGACGTGGCGGCCAAGGGCGGCGGTTCCGAGAACAAGTCGAAAATGGCCATGCTCAACCCGTCCGACTCGATCGTCGACTGGGTTTTGAAAACCGTTCCGACCATGGGCGCCGGCTGGTGTCCACCGGGCATGCTCGGCATCGGCATCGGCGGCACCGCCGAGAAAGCCGCCGTGATGGCCAAGGAAGTGTTGATGGAATCCATCGACATTCACGAGCTTAAAGCACGCGGCCCGCAGAACCGTATCGAAGAGATGCGCCTGGAGCTGTTCGAGAAGGTTAACCAACTGGGCATCGGTGCCCAGGGCCTGGGCGGTCTGACCACCGTGCTCGACGTGAAGATCATGGATTACCCGACCCACGCCGCCTCCCTGCCGGTGTGCATGATCCCGAACTGCGCCGCCACCCGTCACGCGCACTTCGTGCTCGACGGTTCCGGCCCGGCCTCGCTGGAAGCGCCACCGCTGGACGCCTACCCGGAAATCGTCTGGGAAGCCGGCCCATCGGCCCGTCGCGTCAACCTCGACACCCTGACACCGGAAGAAGTGCAGAGCTGGAAGCCGGGCGAAACCGTCCTGCTCAACGGCAAGATGCTCACCGGCCGCGACGCCGCGCACAAGCGCATGGTCGAGATGCTGAACAAGGGCGAAGCCCTGCCGGTGGACCTGAAAGGTCGCTTCATCTACTACGTCGGCCCGGTTGATCCGGTGCGCGAAGAAGTGGTTGGCCCGGCTGGCCCGACTACCGCCACGCGGATGGACAAGTTCACCCGTCAGATCCTCGAGCAAACCGGCCTGTTGGGCATGATCGGCAAATCCGAGCGCGGCCCGACCGCAATCGAAGCGATCAAGGACCACAAAGCCGTTTACCTGATGGCAGTCGGCGGCGCGGCTTACCTGGTGGCGCAAGCGATCAAGAAATCCCGCGTGGTGGCGTTCGCCGAACTGGGGATGGAAGCGATCTACGAGTTCGACGTGAAAGACATGCCGGTCACCGTTGCGGTGGACAGCAAGGGTGAGTCGGTACACATCACTGGCCCTGCGATCTGGCAGCAGAAGATCAGCGAAAGCCTGGCGGTGGAAGTGCAGTAAGCGCTTCAGTCTGCCCGTACGGCCGGCTCATCGTTATGGATGACCCGGCCGTTTTTTTTATCCAGTGTCCAAACCGTTCGCGATAGAAAAACCTGGTACTTTGGCAACTCTCAAGCCTGTCAGTCGCCCGAACGATCGGTGAGTGCGCGAACAGGACGCCGAGCCGATCACCTGCATGGTATGGTGCCCGCCCGACTTACTCTCTGTTTGCGCCAGCATGCTGCCGACCTCCCGTACCCTGCGTCTGTCGTTGTACTCCCTGCTGATCGTCGCCGGTGCCGTCCTCGCCGCCACCCTGGCCATCCGCCACGCCGAACGCCAGGCGCTGGAAGAAGACGCCGCCCGCGCCAACCAGCAACTGGSGCTGTAYGCCAMKTCSCTGCAYACCCTGATCGACCGCTACCGAGCCCTGCCCGCCGTGCTGGCACTSGACCCGGAGTTGCGCGCCGCGCTCGATGGCCCGGTAACGCCTGAGCAACAGGACGCACTGAACCGCAAACTGGAAAAAATCAACGGTGCGGCGCAGTCCTCGACTCTGGAACTGCTCGACCGCACCGGCCTGGCCGTGGCCGCCAGCAATTGGCGTTTGCCCAGCAGTTACGTCGGCCACAACTACGGTTTTCGCCCTTACTTCAGCCAGACCCGCACCCAGGGCGCCGGGCGCTTTTATGCGGTAGGCGTCACCAGTGGCATTCCCGGTTACTTTCTCTCCAGCGCGGTGACCCGCGACAGCGGCGAGTTCCTCGGCGCCATGGTGGTGAAACTGGAATTCCCGGAACTGGAGCGCGAATGGCGTCAGGGCAGCGACACGTTGCTGGTCAGCGATGCGCGCGGGATCATCTTCATTGCCAACCAGCCGGGCTGGCGCTATCGCCTGTTGAAACCGTTGAACGACAGCGATCACACCGAGCTCAAGGCCACCCGCCAATACGACAAACAACCGCTGACACCGCTGGATTACCAATCGCTGCAGCGCTTTGACGACAACAGTGATCTGGCGCGCGTCGTCGGACCTGACGGCACGGCAAACTACCTGTGGGAATCGCTGCCGCTGAGCACTGAAGGCTGGACCTTGCACCTGTTGCGCCGCCCGCAAGTCGCCTTCGAAGACATCCGTAACGCCGCGCTCGCCGCTGCCGGGTTGTGGCTGGCGCTGGTGTTTCTGTTGCTGTTCCTTAATCAACGCTGGCGCCTGGCCAAAATGCGCCAACGCAGCCGCGAAGAACTCGAACAACTGGTGGAAGAACGCACCCGTGACCTGCGCACCGCTCAGGACGGACTGGTGCAATCGGCCAAACTCGCGGCGCTGGGGCAGATGTCCGCAGCGCTGGCCCATGAAATCAATCAGCCCCTGACCGCCCAGCGCATGCAGCTTGCTACGCTGAGGTTGCTACTCGATCACGGCCGGGTCGACGACGCCTACAAGGCGCTCAAACCGGTGGACGACATGCTCACGCGCATGGCCGCCCTCACCGGCCACCTGAAAACCTTCGCGCGCAAAAGCCCCAGCGGTTTGCGCGAACGACTGGATCTGGCGGCGGTGGTGGATCAGGCCCTGCAATTGCTCGACGCGCGCCTGCGCGATGAACAGGTCAGCCTGGTGCTGCACCTGACCCGTCCGGCCTGGGTACGTGGCGATGCGATTCGTCTGGAACAGGTGCTGATCAACCTGCTGCGCAACGCCCTGGACGCCATGCAGGGCAAACCCTGCAAGCGTCTGGAAATTCGTCTCGAAGCCGATGAACAGCTATGGCGCCTGAGTGTGATCGACAATGGCGGCGGCATTGCCGAAGAACACTTGAGCCAGGTGTTCGATCCATTCTTTACCACTAAGCCGGTGGGTGATGGCCTGGGCTTGGGGCTGGCCGTGTCCTTTGCCATCGTCCACGAAGCGGGCGGACGCCTGAGCGCCGATAATGGCGAAAAAGGCGCGGTGTTCAGCCTGACGTTGCCCATTGATCTGGAGGTAGCTGCCTGATGCTCAATTCGGTGATGGTGGTCGATGACGAAAGCAGCATCCGCAGCGCCGTCGAACAGTGGCTGAGCCTGTCGGGGTTCGAGGTGCAGCTGTTCAGCCGCGCCGATGAGTGCCTGGCGCAACTGCCGAAACACTTCCCTGGGGTGATTCTCAGCGATGTGCGCATGCCCGGCATGAGCGGGCTGGAACTGCTGGCCGAAGTGCAGCGCCGCGACGCCGATTTACCGGTGATCTTGCTGACCGGTCACGGCGATGTGCCGATGGCCGTCGAAGCGATGCGCGATGGCGCCTACGATTTCCTCGAAAAACCCTTCAGCCCGGAAACCCTGCTGAGCAGCCTGCGTCGGGCGCTGGACAAGCGCCGGCTGGTGCTGGAAAACCGTGCCCTGCACGAACAGGCCGACAATCGCGCCAAACTCGATGCCACCCTGCTGGGAGTGTCCCGTGGTTTGCAGACGCTGCGCCGGCAAGTGCTGGATCTGGCGACGCTGCCGGTCAATGTGCTGATCCGTGGCGAAACCGGCAGCGGCAAGGAACTGGTTGCCCGCTGCCTGCACGACTTCGGCCCCCGCGCCGACCAACCCTTTGTCGCGCTGAACTGCGCGGCGATTCCCGAGCAGTTGTTCGAGGCCGAACTGTTCGGCCATGAGAGCGGCGCGTTCACCGGCGCCCAGGGCAAACGCATCGGCAAGCTCGAATACGCCGACGGCGGCACACTGTTTCTCGATGAAATCGAAAGCATGCCGCTGGCGCAGCAGGTGAAACTGCTGCGGGTGTTGCAGGAGCAGAAGCTCGAGCGATTGGGCTCCAATCAGAGTATCCACGTGGATTTGCGGATCATCGCCGCGACCAAACCCGACTTGCTGGATGAAGCCCGGGCCGGGCGTTTTCGCGAGGATTTGGCCTATCGCTTGAACGTCGCCGAGCTGCGGCTGCCGCCGTTGCGCGATCGGCGTGAAGACATTCCGCTGTTGTTCGAGTTCTTCGCGCAAAGTGCCGCCGAACGTCTTGGCCGTACCTTTCCACCGTTGAGCGGGCCGCAATTGAGCCATCTGCTGAGCCACGACTGGCCAGGCAATGTGCGCGAGCTGGCCAACGTCGCCGAGCGCCAGGTGCTGGGCCTCGGCGAACCGGAACCGGTGGGGATCGATCCCGGCCAGTCACTGGCGGCGCAGGCGGAAGCCTTCGAAGCGCATTGCTTGCGCGCGGCGCTGACCCGGCATAAGGGCGATGTGAAAGCGGTGCTTGAAGAACTGCAACTGCCGCGCCGGACCTTCAATGAAAAGATGCAGCGCCATGGCTTGAGCCGGGAGATGTTCATATCCGACACATGACCTGTGGCGAGGGGGCTTGTCGGAACGCCGCATCGCCCCGTTCGGCTGCGAAGCAGTCGTAAAATCTGCAAATGTGGTGTACCTGAAAAAATGCCGGGGAGYGCTTCGCACTCCAACGGGGGCAAGCCCCCTCGCCACAAGTGATCGGCGGAAATCCGCTCATACTTACGCATACCTTGAGCGACTATCCGCTCAACAAAACCTCTCACCCCCTCTAAACCGGCCCTCCTCCCCTTGGCACAGCTCCTGCTATAGCCCCTGCAGGCTGCGTTTACACGCGCTCCACAAAAACAATTAAACGAAGGATCCTTCAATGGATAACTCCAACGCCCTGCCCCTTGGGTCGGCTGCCGTGCCGGCTAAAGAAAGAAGCACCGCCAGCCGGATCAAATCGATCTTCAGCGGCTCTGTCGGCAACATGGTCGAGTGGTATGACTGGTACGTCTACGCCGCCTTCTCCCTGTACTTCGCCAAAGTCTTCTTCCCCAAAGGCGACACCACCGCCCAACTGCTCAACACCGCCGCAATCTTCGCCGTGGGCTTTTTGATGCGCCCGATCGGCGGTTGGCTGATGGGCCTCTACGCCGACAAGGCCGGCCGTAAAGCCGCGCTCATGGCGTCGGTCTACCTGATGTGCTTCGGCTCGCTGCTGATCGCCCTGAGCCCGGGCTATGAAACCATCGGTATCGGCGCGCCGATCCTGCTGGTGTTCGCCCGCCTGCTGCAAGGTTTGTCGGTGGGGGGTGAGTACGGCACCTCGGCAACGTACCTCAGCGAGATGGCGACCAAGGAACGTCGCGGCTTCTACTCCAGTTTCCAGTACGTGACGCTGATCTCCGGCCAGCTCATCGCCCTGGGTGTGCTGATCGTGCTGCAAAACTTCCTGACCACCGAAGAGCTGTACGCCTGGGGCTGGCGCATTCCGTTCGCCATCGGCGCGCTGTGTGCCGTGGTCGCGCTATACCTGCGTCGCGGCATGGAAGAAACCGAGTCGTTCACCAAGAAAGAGAAAGCCCGAGAAAGCGCGATGCGCACCTTGCTGCGCCATCCCAAGGAACTGATGACCGTGGTCGGCCTGACCATGGGCGGCACGCTGGCGTTCTACACCTACACCACGTACATGCAGAAATACCTGGTGAACACCGTCGGCATGAGCATCTCCGACTCCACCACGATTTCCGCGGCCACGCTGTTCCTGTTCATGTGCCTGCAACCGATCATCGGCGGGCTGTCGGATAAAGTCGGTCGGCGGCCGATCCTGATTGCCTTCGGCATTCTCGGGACGCTGTTCACCGTACCGATCCTGACCACCCTGCACACCATCCAGAGCTGGTGGGGCGCGTTCTTCCTGATCATGGCGGCGCTGATCATCGTCAGCGGCTACACCTCGATCAACGCGGTGGTCAAAGCCGAATTGTTCCCGACCGAAATCCGCGCCCTGGGCGTCGGCCTGCCGTACGCACTGACCGTGTCGATCTTCGGCGGCACCGCTGAATACATCGCCCTGTGGTTCAAGAGCATCGGCATGGAAACCGGTTACTACTGGTATGTCACGGCGTGCATCGCGGTGTCGTTGCTGGTGTACGTGACCATGAAAGACACCCGCAAGCATTCGCGGATCGAGACCGACTGACAGCAACATTGATGGCGGCTGTACCGGCCTCTTCGCGGGCAAGCCTCGCTCCTACAGGGGTACGCGATCATCTGTAGGAGCGAGGCTTGCCCGCGAACGGGACACCTCGGTATCAGGTCAACTCAGCCGCCGTCTGCTTCGCGTACTTGCCCTGCACGTAAGACGCCCCCGCAATCATCACCACCAGAACCCCCGCCAACACCAGCGAAGAACCGATGGTGCCCAAATCCAGGCCACCCTTTGCATGGGGTTTGGTCAGGAAGTCGCCCAAGGTTGCGCCGAATGGCCGCGTCAACACGAACGCCACCCAGAACAGCAGCACCGACGAAATCTTCGTGAAGTATTTCAACAGCACCACCAGCGCAATGGTCGAACCGATCAACAGTGCGCCGCCGGCAAAACCCAGGCCCGAGTCGTCGGCCAGGTAATCGCCAAGCGCCGTGCCCAGGGTGTTGGAAAACAGAATCGCCATCCAATAGAACATCTCGCCCCGGAAGGTCTGGACCTTGGTGACGTTCAGCGAATCGCCGCTCAAGCGCCAGGCCGCGAATATCCCCAGCAGAATCGCAATCAGGATCATCGAACCCGTGGCGTAGCCCAATTCAAGGGTGCGGTCCATGAAGTCGGACATGGTGGTGCCTGCGGTGCTGGTCRACAGAATCACGATCCAGTACAGCACCGGCTTGTAGGTTTTGGACATCAACTGCGTGACCAGCGTCAGCACAAAGACGCTGATCAGAATCAGCGAGCTGATGGCGTAACCGACATTAAGGGTCATCGACAACAAATCCCCCGCGGTTTCACCCAGGGTCGTTGCGCAGATTTTCATGACCCAGAACGCCAGGGTGATCTGAGGAAGTTTATTCATTCAAGGCAAGCTCCAGTTCGTGGCAGTCGTTTCTTCGGGTTATTGACCGGTGCGCAGACTGGCGGTGGAGCGGTGAAAAATAGGTAAGTGCAGGATGAAAATTCTGTCACGCAGACAAGAGAGCCCGATTAATCGCTGGTTAATGCCCAGTACGCATCCTGCCCCCCGTCGATCAATTCATTGCAATGTGCAAACTGGAGTTACCCATGAAAACCAAACTGATGCTTGCCCTGACCCTCTCTGTGCTGGCGGCCAATACCTTCGCCGCCGATGGTTACGACCGCACCGGTTCCGCCGTCTTCACTGCGCAAAGCAACACCGCAGACGACAGCCGCACCGACGCGGCCAAAGTCGCTACCGACAGCGTCGATCGCACCGACGCTGCCCGTACCAACTGATCCCTGTACGCACCACACAGCCCGGCTCTGGCCGGGCTTAGTCATTTCTGGGGAAAGCAAAACCCGGTGATCGCCACAGAAGCCCCACTCCCACTGATTGAAATCTGCCGCTGGCCCTTGCACCATGCTCACCTCCCGGACGCCCTCAGGAATTCACTCCATGCCCGACGATATCCATTTCTACGAACCCGCCAACGGCCATGGCCTGCCCCATGACCCGTTCAACGCCATCGTCGGCCCGCGTCCCATCGGCTGGATTTCCTCCCAGGACGCCAACGGTCGCCTGAACCTGGCGCCCTACAGCTTCTTCAACGCCTTCAACTACATCCCGCCGATCATCGGGTTTTCCAGTGTCGGGCGCAAAGACAGCCTGAACAACATCGAGCAGACCGGCGAGTTCGCCTGGAACCTGGCGACGCGTCCGCTGGCCGAGCAGATGAACCAGAGCTGCGCCATGGTCGGGCCGGAAGTCAACGAGTTCGAACTGTCCGGGCTGACCACCGCCGCGTCGAAGATCATTCAGGTGCCACGGGTCGCCGAAAGCCCGGTGTCCTTCGAGTGCAAGGTCACGCAGATCATTCAGTTGCAGCGCGCCAACAAGGAAGTGGTGCCGAGCTGGCTGATTCTCGGCGAAGTGGTCGCCGTGCACATCGCCAAATGGCTGTTGAAGGATGGGGTGTACGACACCGCCGCGGCAGAACCGATTCTGCGCGGCGGCGGGCCAGCGGATTATTTTCAGCTGGGGCCAGAGGCACTGTTCAAGATGTTCCGCCCGGGGGCGGTCAAGTGATTACCAGAGCAGGTCGGCGTCTTGTTTGACGTCTTTGAGGTGGGTCAGCTCTTTGGCCGCGGCCTCGTCGGCTTCATGAGCGGTCTTGAACGTCTGGCCTTCCAGCACTTTGTGAAAAACCGGGGCACCGGAACCACCGAGGGCTTTGACGGCAATCGCGGCGTGGTAACCGCCCTCGCTCGGTACTACTGCTGAAACGGCTTCGAAGTGTTCAAAGGCTTTACGTGCCATGTCGCGGATCCTGGCTAATGGAGAGTTGCGCCATTAAACCCTCAACCGGCCAGTTTGTGTACCGCTGCCTGGGACTGGCCGAGGGCCTGGGTCGCCGAGACATCCTTGAAAGTATGGAAATCCAGGCTGTTGACCACCATTTCCTGCACCAGTTCGGCAAAAATCTGCATCGCCGGGCTGCCGAAGTAAGCGGTCATCGCCTGTTGGCTGGCCCAGAAACCGGACACCAGCCACAGCTCGGGATCACATTGCGAGTGCTGCAGGGCGAAGCTCAGGCAACCCGGCGCGTTGCGCGACGGTTCGATCAGGGCGCTCAGGCGCGCACCGAGTTCTGCCGAACGCCCGGCGCGGGCGCGAACGAAGGCCATATGACTGACGGGGATCTGCGTAGACATGTTCAACCCTCCCAGGGAGTCGAGTGGCAGCCGTGGGACGGGCTGCGACAGGATCCAAGATTAGGCGGCGCATCACAGTCAGCGTTAGTCGATTTCTGCCGGCTTATTGCACAATCCTGCGCAACTGCAAAAAGCCTCTGTAACAGCGCGCAAAGTATTGTCACACCGCTGTCACACCACTTTTAAGCAAGTTTCATCCACGTTGCCCTGCTATGGCAGCCTCGTGTATTCACCCCGCGCAGAATCAGGCAAGCTTTTGACAGGATGTGTCTACCGCTGTCCCTTGCACAAATTTAAGCTCGGCCCATGACCAACACTTCACGGAGGATTCCCTGCATGTCGTCGCTCGATCACTTTCAGGCTCCGCTTCCCGCTGACATGGAAAAACAGCGCGCGGAACTGGCCGACCTCATCCGTCGCAACACGCTGGACGATGGTTCCTACGCCACCGCCGTCGGTTCGCTGTTCATGTCGCGTCACAGCAAATCCCATGATTTCGCCCCGGGGCTGGCCCAACCGGCCCTGTGCATCATGGCCCAGGGACGCAAGGAAGTTCGGTTGGCGGACGAACACTTCAATTACGACCCGCTGAATTACCTGGTGGTATCGGTCTCGATGCCCCTGAGCGGGCGGGTGGTGAATGCCTCGCCCGAAGAACCGATCCTCGCGGTGCGGCTGGACATCGACCCGGCGGAAATCACCGCGCTGATTGCCGACGCCGGCCCCATCGGCCTGCCCACACGGCCCACGGGCCGAGGCCTGTATGTCGAGCGGATCGACGCGGCCATGCTCGACGCCGTGCTGCGCCTGGCGCGTTTGCTGGACACACCGAAAGACATCGCCATGCTGGCGCCGCTGATTCGTCGGGAGATTCTGTATCGGCTGTTGCGCAGCCAGCAGGGGCATCGGCTGTATGAGATTGCCATCGCCAACAGCCAGAGCCATCGCATCGGCCAGGCGATCAAATGGCTCAACGGCAATTATGAGCAACCGCTGCGCATCGATGATCTGGCGCGGGAAGTGAACCTGAGCGTGTCGACGCTGCATCACCGCTTCAAGGCGATGACGGCGATGAGTCCGCTTCAATATCAGAAACAGCTGCGCCTGCAAGAAGCGCGGCGGTTGATGCTGGCCGAAGGGCTGGAAGCGTCGGCGGCAGGGTATCGGGTGGGGTATGAAAGCCCTTCGCAGTTCAGCCGCGAGTACAGCCGATTGTTCGGGGCACCGCCGCTGCGGGATTTGGCGCGGTTGCGGTTGTCCGTGTAATCAGATTCATACCCTGTAGGAGCGAGGCTTGCCCGCGAAGGCGTCGTATCAGCCAGCATCAATGCTGAGTATGAAATAGCCTTCGCGGGCAAGCCTCGCTCCTACGAGGATGGGGGTGTTTGTTCAGGCGCTCAGTACTCGGCACGCCTCAGCCGGCAAGGTCACCGACACCGGATTGCCAATGCTCAACCCAACGTCCTGACACGGCGTGCTCAACGCGGTAAACGACACCCCGGAACATTCGACGGTGGTTTCGATGGTCGCGCCGATATCCCGCACAAACGTCACCTTGCCCAGCAAGCGATTCCCCGCCGTGGCCTGCGGTTGCGACAGCTGCAGGTCTTCGGGGCGAATCAGCATTTTCACCTTCTCCCCCACCACGATGCTGCTGCAGATCGGCACTTGCAGCGCATCACCGCCGGGCAGGCTGACCTTGCCATTGCCCAACGCCGTGGCCGGGAAAATATTCCCCGAACCGATGAAGTCCGCGACGAATTCGTTGGCCGGGTGCCGATAAATCTCAATCGGCGTGCCCACCTGCTGCACCCGATGCTCACCCAGCACCACCACGATGTCGGCCATGGTCATGGCTTCGCGCTGGTCGTGGGTGACCATGATGGTGGTGATGTTCAAGCGCTGTTGCAGCTGACGGATTTCCACCTGCATCGACTCGCGTAACTTGGCGTCCAGCGCCGACAGCGGTTCGTCGAGCAGCAGGATTTTCGGCCGCGAAGCAATCGCCCGGGCAATCGCCACACGCTGACGCTGACCGCCGGAGAGTTTCGCCACCGGGCGATCAATCATTTCCTGCAGTTGAATCAGCTCAAGCAACTCCACCACCCGCGCCTGCTGATCAGCCTTGCTGACCCCACGCAGTTTCAGYGGATAGGCAATGTTCTCCCCCACCGTCATGTGCGGGAACAGCGCCAGGGATTGAAACACCATGCCGAAATTGCGCTGATGCGCAGGGGTATGGCCGATGTCTTCACCGTCCAGGCGAATCTCGCCGCCGGTCAGGGTTTCGAGCCCGGCGATCATCCGCAGCAAAGTGGTTTTACCGCAGCCCGACGGGCCGAGGAAACACACCAGTTTGCCCTCGGGCAAATGCAGGTTTACATCCTTTACCGCGCAGGCCGAGCCGTAATGTTTCTCGACGTTTTCCAGAATCAGACCAGTCATTTGAATCACCTCAAGAAATCAGAACGAAACGCCGCCTTCGCCAACCAACTTTTCCAGCGCCCAAATGAGCACGAAGTCGATCAGCACGATCAGCACGGCAAACGAGAAAACGGTAGGGTCGAGCGAAGACACGGTGCGGCTGTACATCCAGATCGGCACGGTCATGACGTCGATGGTGTAGAGGAAATAGGTCACGGTGAATTCGTTGAACGAGACGATGAACGCCAGCAGCATGCCCGCCAGAATCCCCGACTTCATCAACGGCACCACCACATCGACAATCGCCCGAGTCGGTGAAGCGCCGAGCATTTGCGCGGCCTCTTCGACTTCGCTGCCGATGGAGAGCATCGCTGCCGTGCAGTTCTTCACCACGAACGGCAGCGCTAGAATCACATGGGCAATCACCAGCCGCGAGGTGGTGATCTGGAATGGCAGGCTGTCGAACACCAGCAGCAAGGCCAGGCCCAACACCACCATCGGGAACACCAGTGGCAGCGACATCAATTGCAGCGCCACGGCCTTGCCGCGGAACTCGCAACGGGTCAGCGCGTAAGCCGCCGGCACCGCGATGATCGTGGCGAAGATCATGGTCAGGCAGGCCACCATCAGGCTGGTGCTCATGGCTTTGCCCAGGCTCAGCACGTCGCTGGCATCCGGTGAGACGAACGTGTGCCAGGCGGCCTTGTACCATTGCAGGCTGTAGCTGCTGGGCGGAAAGTCGAGGTTCGAGGCGCCGCTGAACGACATGACGATCATGGTCAGGATCGGCAGCACCGCCAACAGCAAAATGAAGCCCGAGAGGATGCCGGCGAACTTGCCGGTATCGCCCGGCAGCAACGACTGACGCTTCTTGATCAAAGTGCTCATTGGGAAGCCTCCAGCATGCGCCGACGACGGCCAGTGATGTATTCGGACAAGGTCATGATTGCCAGGGTGGTAACGATCAGCACCACGCCGGCAGCGGACGCGGCGGGCCAATTCATCAGCGGGGCGATCTGGTCATGGACCATCACCGCCAGCATCGGCACGCGCCGACCGCCGAGCAGCAAAGGCACCACGAAGCTGCTGGCGTTGTAGGCAAACACCAACGTCGCGCCGGTGATGATCCCCGGAAAACTCATCGGCAACACCACTTGGCGAAACACCTGCAGGCGACTGGCGCCCAAGGTTGCAGCGGCTTCTTCGTAAGTGCGGGCGACTCCGCGCATGGCACTGGCAATCGGCAGCACAGCCAACGGGAACGCGGTTTGCACCAGGCCCATCAATACGCCGTTCTGGTTGTACAGCAGCATGATCGGCCGCTTGATCAGGCCCAGGCCCATCAGCGCCTGATTGAGCATCCCGCCCGGGCCGAGAATCACCAGCCAGCCGTAGCTTTGCAGCAACAGGTTGACCAGCAACGGCAACAGCACCGCCGCCAGGAAAATCCGCCGCACGAACGGTGAGGTCAGCCGCGACATGGTGTAGGCCACCGGGATCGCCAGCAGCACCGCGATCACCGCGCTGATCAGCGCCAGGCGCAGGGTCAGCAGCAAGGATTTGAGGTAGTACGGTTCCAGCAATTGCGCGTAACTGGCCAGGCTGAAGCCGGACCACTCCGCACCTTTGGTGCCCACGCTCATGCGCAGCACCAGGAGGCTGGCGGCAATCAGCACGCCGAGAAACAGCATCGACGGCGACAGGAAAAACCACGCACGCACTGTCGGTGAGACACCCCGATTAGCGCGCGTGGGTGCGACGCTTACCGGATGGGTCAGAGGTTGGTGTTCCATAGCAAGGGTCTCGTCAATGGAAAGCAGCAAGACTGAGATTCGGCAAAACCTGTGGCGAGGGAGCTTGCTCCCGCTGGGTTGCGCAGCGACCCCAATCAATCACCGCGCCCTTTCAGATAGAACGCGGTGCCTGGTTTTGCGGCTGCTACGCAGCCGAGCGGGAGCAAGCTCCCTCGCCACAATGAATCTTCAAACCGCAGAAATCAGGAAGAAAAGATTTCCGTGTAACGACGAATCCATTGGTCATGCACGGTGGCCAGGAAGGCGTTGTCGTGCATGATCGCCTTCTCGGCGATCTGCTCCGGCGTAAGGATATACGGGCTCTTGCGGGCTTCGGCGGAGATGATCGCCTTGGCGTTGACCGGACCGTTGTAGATGTCTTCGGCCATCTTGCCCTGCACCAGCGGGTCCAGAGAGTGGTTGATGAAGGCGTAGGCCAGGTCGGTATCGCCCGGACGGTTTTTCGGCATCACCGAGAGCATCAGGTCGGTGTAGAAACCTTCCTTCATGCCGAACGTGGCGCCCAGACCGTAGGCCGGGTCGCGGATCTGTTTGGGGAAAAACGCCGGTGCGTACAAGCCGCCCATGTCCAGGGACCCGGTACGGAACAGCTCGGCGATCTGGTTCGGGTTTTCACCCAGGGTCACCACGCGGCTCTTGAGCTCGGCGAGTTTCTTGAAGCCCGGCTCGATGTTGTGTTCGTCACCACCGGCCAGTTTGGCGGCGATGATGATCAGGTCCATGGCCTCGGTCCAGTTCGGCGGCGGCAGGAAAATGTTCGGCGCCAGGTCGGCGTCCCACATCGCGGCGTAGCTGTCCGGGGCTTCTTTCTGGGTACGGGTGCTGTAGACCAGGCTGTTGCACCACAGCAGGTAACCGATACCGTGGCCATTGGCGCCGGTGCGATATTTCTCCGGCACGTCCACCAGGTTGGGGATGCGGTTGAGGTCGGGTTTTTCCAGCAGGTTGGCGGCGGCCAGGCCTTCGGCGCCGACGCCGGCCAGGGTGATGATGTCGTACTGTGGACGATCACCGCCGGCCTTGAGTTTGGCGACCATTTCCGAGGTACTGCCGGTGCGGTCAGCGATGACCTTGCAGCCGTACTTGTCTTCGAAGGTCGCCGCGATGTTGCGCAGTGCTGCAAGGCCAGTGTCATCGGACCAGGTCAGCAGGCGCAGGGTCTTGCCCGCAAAGCGCGTGTCGCTGGCGTTGGCCTTGATGAACGGCATGCTCATGGCTGCCGCGGCAACCGAGGCCACGCCCACGGTTTTGATGAATTGACGTCTGTTCAGATCGTGCTCGCCCATGAAGGACTCCCTTTGTTTTTTTAAGTATGAGGTTGGTCGCAACCGTTGCATCCGCGCGGCCAGTTCGGCTTGAAGTCCCCGGTTTCAAAGGACTTGAGCTTGACCGGCGGGTTCATCCTGAGGTCGTGCAAAACACCTGACTATCGATAAATACTCATTGAAGCCATGACGTTGGCGCATGCCTCATCAAGAGGCATGCGCTCACTGTTTTCGTGCTGTCAGACGGCCCGAATCACGTGTTTGATTTCCTGGAAAGCCTGCAAGCCCCACGGCCCCAATTCGCGGCCGATGCTGCTCTGTTTGTAGCCACCCCAGGCGGTCTGCGGGAAGATCACTTGCGGCGCGTTGATCCACACAAGCCCCGCCTGCAAAGCGTTGGCGACCCGATCGGCGGCCTCGCTGTCGCGCGTGACCACACTGGCCACCAGACCGAACGGGCTGTCGTTGGCCAAGGCGATCGCCTCGGCTTCAGAGCTGAAACTGCGCACGCAAATCACCGGGCCGAAAATCTCTTCGCACCACAACGCACTGTCGAGGGGCGCGTCGATGAAAACGGTCGGCTGCAAAAAGTAGCCGCGCGACAGGTCTGCCGGACGATTGCCGCCGCAGATCAGCTTCGCGCCAGCGCTCAAACCGCGATCGATGTGGCCCAGCACCCGCTGGTATTGCGCCTGGTTGACCAGTGCGCCCATTTCCACGTTCGGGTCGAACGGGTCGGCCACGCGAATGGCTTCGGCACGGGCCTTTAATCGCGCGACAAATTCATCCGCCAACTCATCGGCAACCAGCACACGACTGGTCGCCGAACACATCTGCCCGGCGTTGAAGAAACCGCCGCCGCAGGCCACTTCCACAGCCAGTTCGATGTCGGCATCGGCGAGCACCAGCAGCGAGGATTTACCGCCCAGTTCCAGGCTCACGCCTTTCACGGTTTCCGCTGCCCGCTGCATCACCTGCACGCCCACCGCGTTGCTGCCGGTGAAGGAAATCTTGGCGATGCGCGGGTCAGCCGACAGCGGTGCGCCGACCGCAAGGCCGGTGCCGCAGACCAGGTTGAACACACCGTTTGGCACACCGGCCTCGGCAATGATCGTCGCCAGTTCCAGTTCCGGCAGCGGCGTCACTTCAGACGGTTTGAGCACCACGCAGCAACCGGCGGCCAGGGCCGGGGCGAGTTTCCAGGCGGTGGTGACCATCGGGAAATTCCACGGCACGATCAGCCCCACCACACCGCACGGTTCGCGGCGCAAACGGGCGCTGAAATCGTCGCTCGGCAATGCCACGACACTGTCTTGTTTCGCGTCCAGGCCTTCAGCCAGACCGGCGTAATACTCGAAGGTGGCGATCACGTCGTCGACGTCGATGGCCGCTTCGAACAGCGGTTTGCCGTTGTTGCTCGACTGCAACTTCATCAACTGTTCACGCCCGGCCTGCACGCCTGCGGCGATTCTGCGCAGGATCGCCCCACGCTCGGCTCCGGTGGTTTTCGACCATTGCTTAAAAGCGTTGGCCGCCGCGGTGACGGCCTGATCGACAGCGTGTGCATCGCCGCCGTTAACGGTGGTCAGCAGGGCTTCGGTCGCCGGGTTGATCACGCGCAGATGTTCGTTGCCAGCGGACCATTGGCCATCGATGAACAGGCCGTCGAGGGTCGTCGGAAAGGTCATGGGAGCACTCATTGCGACACCGCCTTCATCCACTGGGTCTGGTCGATTTCAATCAGGGTCGGGCCCTGACGATCGGTGGCCAGGCGCAACGCATCACGCAAGCTGTCAACACTGTTGACCGCTTCGGCCGCACAGCCCAGGGCCTTGGCCACACCGATAAAGTCCGGGGTATAGATGTCCACGCCCACCGGCTCGATGGCGCGGTTGACCATGTATTTCTTGATCTCTTCGTAGCCCTGGTTATTCCACAGCAACACGATCACCGGCGTACGCGCTTCCACCGCACTGGCCAGTTCCGGCAAGGTGAATTGCAGGCCGCCGTCGCCGATCAGGCACACCACCGGAGGGCGCGTGCCGCCTTCGACGCTGCCACCGAGCCAGGCGCCAATCGCCGCCGGCAAGGCGTAACCGAGGGTGCCGTAACCGGTGGACGAGTTGAACCAGCGACGCGGACGCTCCGGGTTGAAGGTCAGGTTGCCGGTGTACACCGGTTGGGTCGAATCGCCGACGAACACCGCGTTCGGCAATTCGTACAGCACGGTTTCCAGGAAGCGGGTCTGGGCCAGGGTCGGGGCGTCCCAGGTCGCGGCGAGCTCTTCTCGCAAGCGAGCGGCGCGCACCTGGCCCCAGTCATTGCGGCGCTCGGCCAGCGACTTGTGGGACAGCGCACTCAGCAGGGCCTGGGCGGCATTGCGCGAGTCGGCCACCAACGCCACCTTCGGCGGGTAATTACGCACGGTCTGGTCTGGGTCGATGTCCACGCGCAGCAGCACGCCCGGGATTTCGAAACCGCCGGCGAAGGTGATGTCGTAATCGGTTTCGGCCAGTTCGGTGCCGATGGCCAGCACCACGTCAGCCTCGGCCACCAGCGCACGGGTGGCCACCAGGCTTTGGGTCGAACCGATCAGCAGCGGATGGCTGGATTCGAGCATGCCTTTGGCATTGATGGTCAGGGCCACTGGCGCATCCAGCAGCTCGGCCAGTTCAGTCAGCTCGGCCGCCGCATCGATGGCGCCGCCACCCGCGAGAATCAATGGGCGTTTGGCACCGGCCAGCAGGTCGGTCATGCGGCTGATCGCGCTGGGCGAAGCACCGGCACGATCGATGTTCACTGGCACGCTGGAGAGCAGGTCATCGGCCTCTTCGACCAGTACGTCCAACGGGATTTCGATGTGCACCGGACGCGGACGCCCGGCCTGGAACAGCGCGAAGGCCCGCGCCAACACGCCCGGCAATTCCGCCGCCGACATCAAGGTATGGGAGAACGCCGCCACGCCGCCGACCAGTGCGCTCTGGTTCGGCAGCTCATGCAGCTTGCCGCGCCCGCCGCCCAATTGGCTGCGCGATTGCACGCTGGAGATCACCAGCATCGGGATCGAGTCGGCGTAAGCCTGGCCCATGGCGGTGGTGATGTTGGTCATGCCTGGACCGGTGATGATGAAGCACACGCCCGGTTTGCCGCTGGTGCGGGCATAGCCGTCGGCCATGAACCCGGCGCCCTGTTCGTGACGTGGAGTGACGTGGTTGATGCTCGAACGGGCCAGCCCGCGATACAGCTCCACGGTATGCACCCCGGGAATGCCGAACACCTGCTCGACCCCGTAATCTTCGAGTAACTTGACCAATACTTCGCCGCACGTCGCCATGTGTTTGCCCTTTTTGTTCGTTTGAGACGCCGGGCCTGCGCAGTGTTTATGATGGATTGGCAGGCCCGGGAATGGCCTCATTGGAACGGGCGACACGTAGCCGCAACAATGGATAAAAAGTCATACTAGCCATGTCCTCACGTCATACCTTGGATCCCAATGAAACGACTGCCTCCCCTGCCGGCGCTGCACACTTTTCTGATCACCGCGCAGTGCTGCAACTTCACCCGGGCCGCCGAACAGCTGCACATCACCCAAGGCGCGGTGAGCCGGCAGATCGCCGGGCTGGAAGATCATCTGGGCTATGAACTGTTCATTCGCCAGGCGCGGGGCTTGAGCCTGACCGCCGAAGGACGTGAGTGGTTGCCACGGGTGCAGCAGATTTTCGGCCTGATCGATGAGGCCGTGGAGCAGATCGGCGAGAAGCGCGAAACCTTGCAACTCAAGGCGCCGACCTGCGTGATGCGCTGGCTGTTGCCGCGCCTGTTGCAGTGGCAAAAGGAACGCCCGGATGTGCCGGTGGAATTGACCACCACGGTGAAACACGGCGTGGACTTTCATCGTGAACAATTCGACGCGGCGGTGATGTATGGCCCGCCGCCGGAGAGCTCACTGGCCTCCCATCATTTGTTCGATGAGCAACTGACGCCCGTGTGTTCCCGGCCGATGCTTGAAGGGCCACTGGCCTTGCAGACACCGGCAGACCTGCAACAGCACTTGTTACTGCATCCGACCCGGGATGAACGGGACTGGAAAGCCTGGTTGAAAGCGGCGGATATTCATCTGAGCAATGTCGGCAAGGGCCAGCATTTCGAAACCCTGGACCTGGCGATGTCGATGGCGTCCCAGGGGACAGGCGTGGCGATTGGCGATTGGTCGTTGATCGGCGATGACCTGAGCGCCGGGCGGCTGGTCATGCCCTTTGATTTGAAGGTGAAAACCGGATTGGCGTATTACCTGGTGTTCCCCGAAAAACCTGCGCCTTCGCCGAAGTTGCGCGAATTGATGGGGTGGTTGGTGGAGCAGGCGCAGGCACGCTGAACCGAAATCGCCCTGTAGCAGCCTGCGTTCGGCTGCTACAGGGGATGTGGTGTTGCGAAATTAATACCCGACCGTAAACCGCTGGCGGGAATGCTTCGGTGTTTCCACTTCATCCAGCAACGCGATCGCGTAATCGGCAAAGGTAATCCAGCTGCGGCCCTGCGCACTCACCAGCAAGTCATCCTTGCCGACTCGAAACGTGCCCGTACGCTCACCTTCGACAAACTCCGCCGACGGCGACAGGAAGGTCCAGTCCAGGTTCTGTTCCTGACGCAAGGTGTTGAGGAAATCGGCACCGGCGCTGGCCTCAGCCTTGTACTCCGGCGGAAAACCTTCGCTGTCGATCACCCGGGTGCCACCCGGCAGCAACAACGAACCGGCACCGCCCACCACCAGCAGACGCTTGACCCCGGCCTGCTTCACCGGCTCGATGACGGCGCTGGCGGGGATGGTGGAGAAATGTGCAGCACTGATTACTGCATCATGACCAGCGACGGCGGCTTGCAAAGCGGCAGCATCGAGCACGTCGACGTTTTTGCTGACGACACCGGCACGCTGGCCGATTTTAGAGGTGTCGCGGGCGATGGCGGTGACGCTGTGACCGCGACGCAGGGCTTCTTCCAACAGTTGGCTACCGGCACGACCGGTGGCACCGATGATTGCGATTTTGCTCATGACGTTCTCCAGTTGATGTAACTGTGATGTATAGCGTGTGTGTAATCAGCACAACCTTTGTGGCGAGGGAGCTTGCTCCCGCTCGGCTGCGAAGCAGTCGTAAAACCTGTAAATGCGGTGTGCCTGATGGAGTGCAGGGAGCGCTTCGCACTCCAGCGGGAGTCGCCCAGGTAGTGACCCGGCACGATGGTGTTCGGCTTCAAGGCTTCGATCGTGTGCAGCGTCGTCAGCCAATCGGCATGGGACTGCGCGGTCTGGGTATCAGCCATCCACACATGAATGTTTTCGGCGACAACCACGCCACCGACCACTGCCTTGATCGACGGAATCCACACAAAGCTGCGATCCGGTTGCTTGCCATCCAGGCCGAGCACCTGCAGTTTCTGCCCTTCCAGCATCAGGCTGTCGCCTTTGAGCACGTGCGGCACGATGGTTTTGTTCGGCACGTCGGCGCCCATTTTCGGACCCCAGAACGCCAGTTTGCCGTCGACGGTTTTCTTGATGTGATCAACGGTCGGTTGCGAGGCCAGCACTTTGGCGTTCGGGAACGCCTGGGTGAGGGTGTCGAGGCCGAAGTAGTAATCCGGGTCACCGTGGCTGATGTAGATGGTGGTCAGTTGCTTGCCGCTGGCGCGGATTTTTTCCACCACTTGTTCGGCCTGGGACTTGCCGAATTGTGCGTCCACCAGAATCGCTTCCTTCTCGCCGCTGACCAGTACCGAGGTCACTGGGAAGATCGCGTTGGTGCCCGGGTTGTAGACGTCCAGGGTCAGGGTCGACGCCGCAGCGGCGTGGGCCGCGAAGCCCAGTGCGGCGGTTGCCAGAAGAATGCGTTTGATTGAAGTGAAGCCGATCATCTGTTGCTCCGTTGTCCGAATGCCGTGCTTGGCGATGGGACAGAGCTTAGTTGCCTGGTTCGATACAAAAAATGCGATGCTTGAACATAGTTTGTTTCTGAAAGCGGGCAAATCATGGATCGTCTACAAGCAATGCGGGTGTTCGTCACGGTGGTGGACCTGGGCAGCCAATCGGCCGCCGCCGATCACCTGGACCTGTCGCGGCCGGTGGTTTCACGGTATCTGGCGGAGCTGGAAGATTGGGTCGGCGCACGCCTGATGCACCGCACCACGCGCAAATTGAGCCTGACCGCCGCCGGCAGTGAAATCCTGCCCCGGTGCCGGCAGATGCTCGATTTATCCAGCGACATGCAAGCCGCCGTCAGCGAGCCGGACGACGCACCGCGCGGCCTGCTGCGGATCAGCGTCAGCACCTCGTTCGGCCAGGCGCAACTGGCCGATGCCATGGCCGCCTACGTCAAACGTTACCCCGGCGTAAGCATCGATCTGCAAATGCTCGACCGCACGGTGAACCTGGTGGATGAGCGCATCGACCTGGCCATCCGCACCAGCAACGACCTGGACCCGAACCTGATCGCCCGGCGCCTGACGGTGTGCCGCTCGGTGATCTGCGCCTCCCCCGCTTACCTGCGCGAGCACCCGGCGCCGCAGCGGGTCGAAGACCTGAGCCTGCACAATTGCCTGACCCACTCCTACTTCGGCAAAAGCCTCTGGCATTTCGAGCAGGATGGCGAACCGGTCTCGGTGCCGGTACAGGGCAACATCAGCGCCAACGAAGCCAGCACGCTGTTGCGCGCGGCGATGGCCGGGGCCGGTGTGGCGATGCTGCCCAGTTACCTGGCCGGCATGCATATCCACAGCGGCGAACTGATCCGCCTGCTGCCCCAGGCCGAGCCCCGTCAGATGAACATCTATGCGGTGTATGCCTCACGCAAGCACATGCCGGTGGCGTTGCGCAGCATGCTGGATTTTCTGGTGCTCAGATTTCCCGAAGAACCGGCATGGGATGTGGGCCTTTAACCGGAGTGAATGTGGGGTGGTTTTGATGGCAACTCACCGGCGCTGACCTATGCTCAAAGCAGTACCCAAGGGTATTCGTTCAGAGGTCAACGCCATGAACATCAAAACAAGAAGATACCTCGCCATTTTCATCACCTGCGCGGCGACGCTGGCGCTGTATGGCACAGCCGCCTGGCGTGTCGAACAGTTGCGCAAAGTGCCCCATGACTTCGCGAGCTGCAACTTCGAGCGCTGCATCCCCCACAGCGCAAGCCTCAACGCCCTCCGCTGACGAACACCTTGTGGCGAGGGGGTCAGGCCTCGCTCTTCTGATCGGCAGCGTCCTGATCGGCTTTCAAGCGGTCGCGAAAAGCCTTGGGCGAGATCCCCACCCGACGTCGGAACAAGCGTGTGAAGTTGGTCGGATCGGAAAACCCCAGCACATCGGACATTTCATAAATGGTCATGCTGGTGTAGGTCAGCAAGCGCTTGGCCTCCAGCAACTGACGCTCGTGCATGATCTGCAACGCCGGCTGCCCCGCCAGTTCACGGCACGTGCCGTTGAGGTGAGACACGGAAATCCCCAGCCGATGGGCCAGGTCCTCGACCTTGACGTGCTGGCGATAGGTCTCCTCCACCAGCTGGATAAAACCGTTGAGGTATTCCCGGGCACGCTGCGGACGCTGATTGGCAGCGCGGCGCTGGATCACCTGGCGGCTGACCCACACCATGATCACGCTGACCAGAGAATGCATGAGCATTTCCCGCGCCGGTTGATGGCCGGTGTATTCGCTTTGCAGCGCTGAAAACAGGCTGTTGAGGTACTCGCTGTCCTTGCCCGCCGGGTAGCTTTCGGCTTGGGCCAGGGCATTTACCGAATTGCCCAACTGCGCCTGAAGATGGGCGACCAGTGGCGCGGCCAGGGTGACGACGAACCCTTCGACGTCCTCGGAAAACCGATAACCATGCACCGATAACGGCGGCAGAATGATGATTGCCGGCTCAGCCAATTGTGAGCGTTTCCCTTCGATCTCAAGCTCTGCCTGACCTTTGAAGACGAAGAGCAACTGACACAAATCAGCGTGGCGATGGGGTTTTATTTCCCATTGATGTTCGCGGCTGCGTTTTGAAATGGTTTCACAGTGGAGCAAATCGGGGGTCGGCCAATCCAGGCTTTCACCGTAGAGTTTGAACACCGGAATCGATGGCAGGGCGGGCTTGTTCATCACTTCAATCCAGGCCTCGAAGGTAACGGGGCGATAATCGCACCGATTGGCAGAATGTACAGGTATCGGCTCAGTTTTCACCTTCAATTGACGGACCCGCAAGTGAAAAATGCAAGCACTCGATCCATAAAAATCATCCACCGGCGTTGGTCGCGTGGAGCTTGCGAGTCATAAAAACAATGAAAACACTAAAAACCCAAATCGCCATCATCGGCGCCGGCCCCTCTGGTTTGCTACTCGGCCAATTGCTGCATAACGCCGGCATCGACACCCTGATTCTCGAACGCCAGACCCCGGACTATGTGCTGGGACGCATCCGTGCCGGTGTCCTCGAACAAGGCATGGTAGAGCTGTTGCGTCAGGCCGGAGTGGGCCAGCGCATGGACGCCGAAGGGCTGGTTCACACCGGCTTCGAACTGGCCCTGGACGGGCGCCGGGTACACATCGATCTGCAAACATTGACCGGTGGCAAAACCGTGATGGTGTATGGCCAGACCGAGGTCACCCGCGACCTGATGGCCGCTCGTCGGGACACTGGCGCGCAGACAATTTATTCGGCCGGCAACGTCGTCCCCCACGGCATGAAAAGCGCTGAACCCTATGTGACCTTCGACAAGGACGGCGAAACGTATCGACTCGATTGTGACTACATCGCCGGTTGCGACGGTTTCCATGGCGTGGCGCGACAGTCGATTCCTGCCGACTGCCTGAAGGTATTCGAGCGGGTGTATCCGTTCGGCTGGCTGGGGATTCTCGCTGACACTCCGCCAGTTCACGAGGAGTTGGTCTATGCGCGGCATGAACGGGGCTTTGCGTTGTGCAGCATGCGTTCGCCGACACGCACCCGTTATTACCTTCAGGTACCGGCCCAGGATCAGGTCGATGACTGGTCCGACCAACGCTTCTGGGACGAACTCAAATCCCGTCTGCCAGCGGCCCTCGCCGATGTGCTGGTGACCGGCCCGTCGATCGAGAAAAGCATCGCGCCGCTGCGCAGTTTCGTGGTCGAGCCGATGCAGTACGGGCGGATGTTCCTGGTCGGCGACGCCGCGCACATCGTCCCGCCCACCGGTGCCAAAGGCCTGAACCTGGCGGCCAGCGACGTCAGTACGTTGTTCAATATTCTGCTGAAGGTTTACCGCGAAGGCCGTGTTGATTTGCTGGAGAAGTATTCCGAAATCTGCCTGCGGCGGGTGTGGAAAGCCGAACGGTTTTCCTGGTGGATGACCTCGATGTTGCATCGCTTCGACGAGCACGACGCGTTCAGTCAGCGCATCAGCGAATCGGAACTGGCCTATTTCGTTGACTCCGAGGCGGGCCGAAAAACCATCGCGGAAAACTACGTCGGCCTTCCATACGAGGCTATCGAATAGGCTCCTACCGACTTACACTGGCGAGCACTCCCGCTCGCCTTGCTCCTTGCGGGTCCATTACTGTCCGCAGGTTTTACCGTGACCAATCTCAACCGGCCTGAAACGCCCAAACCGGCTATTCGCAGCGTGCTGATCGCCCTGATGCTGGCGATCTTTCTGGGCGCGCTGGACCAAACCATCGTCGCTGTGTCGATGCCGGCGATTTCCGCGCAGTTCAAGGACGTCAGCCTGCTGGCCTGGGTCATTTCCGGCTACATGGTGGCGATGACCGTGGCGGTGCCGATCTACGGCAAGCTCGGCGATCTGTATGGCCGCCGCCGGTTGATGCTGTTCGGCATGGGCTTGTTCACCCTGGCTTCATTGTTCTGCGGCATGGCGCAAAGCATGGAGCAACTGGTGCTGGCGCGGATCTTTCAAGGCATCGGCGCCGGCGGAATGATTTCGGTGAGCCAGGCGATCATCGGCGACATCGTTCCACCGCGCGAACGCGGTCGCTATCAGGGCTATTTCAGCAGCATGTACGCGGTGGCCAGCGTGGCCGGCCCGGTACTCGGTGGCTACATGACCGAATACCTGTCCTGGCGCTGGGTATTCCTGATCAACCTGCCGTTGGGCCTGGGTGCCTGGTGGGTGGCTTATCGCACGCTGGTAGGGCTGCCGGTGCCGCAGCGCAAGCCGATCATCGACTACCTCGGTACGTTGCTGATGATCATTGGCCTGACGGCGTTGTTGCTGGGCATCACTCAGGTTGGCCAGGGGCATTCGTGGCGCAGTCCCGAAGTGGCGGGTTTGCTCGGTTGTGCGGTGGCGGTGCTGGCGGTGTTCGTCTGGCATGAACGGCGGGCGCGGGAACCGTTGCTGCCGATGCATTTGTTCGCCAACCGCAATGCGATCCTTTGCTGGTGCACGATTTTCTTCACCAGTTTCCAGGCGATTTCCCTGATCGTGCTGATGCCGCTGCGCTTCCAGAGCGTCACCGGCGCCGGGGCCGACAGCGCGGCACTGCACCTGTTGCCGCTGGCCATGGGCTTGCCGATAGGCGCCTATTTCGCCGGGCGCCGGACCTCGGTGACCGGTCGTTACAAACCGATGATCCTGACCGGCGCGTTGCTCATGCCGTTGGCRATTCTCGGCATGGCGTTCAGTGCGCCGCAGGCGTTCGTGCTGAGCAGCCTGTTCATGTTGCTCAGCGGCATCGCCAGCGGAATGCAGTTCCCGACGTCGTTGGTGGGCACGCAAAACTCGGTGGATCAACGGGACATTGGCGTTGCCACCAGCACCACCAATCTGTTCCGCGCTCTGGGCGGCGCAGTGGGCGTGGCGTTGATGTCGGCACTGTTGCTGGCGTTGTTGCAGGATTCCAGTTTCGCGCACCTGGCCGGCTCGTCGCTGATTGCCGAGGGGCGTTCGGGGAATGTCTTGCTCGATGGTTTGAACGCCGCGCCGGGGGATGCGCAAAACGCCTTGCGCGCCGAGCTGCTGCTGACCTTCAGGCATTTGCTGATGGTCAGCGCGGCGGTGTCGCTGCTGGGGTTGGTGGCGGCGATTGCCATGCCGAACAGGGTGTTGCGCGGGCGGGAAGACAAGGTTCGCTAGAAAGACCGAGGCTTGCCCGCGAAGACGTCAACCCGGACACCACTAACGACCAGGCGTTGTGTTGCTTTCTGTGGCGAGGGAGCTTGCTCCCGTTGGGTGGCGCAGCCGCCCCAAACCCATTCAACACCGCTATTCAGATAACCTGCGGTGCCTGATTTGCGACTGCTGCGCAGTCGAGCGGGAGCAAGCTCCCTCGCCACAAAAGTCCCACTCCACAGGCCCACTCCACACAACATCACCGCATCGGGCTATTGAGGCCGGGCGTGCAGCTGTTGTTGCAGGTTCTGGATCTGCGCCTGCAGGGTGTTGATGTTGCGGGTGACCTGGCCACGGAAGGCGTCGAACTCGGCAGTATTGTTACCACCTTGCGCGGCGGCCGGGCGGTTGTCCTGTTGGCTTTTGAGCACGATCATGTCTTGCTCCAGACGCTCGACTGCAGCGCTCGGGTTGCCTTGCCGCTTCAGCGCAGCGATATCGGCGCCAAGGCTTTTGAGTTGGGCGTCGACTTTGCTGGTATCGGCCGGTGCGCTCTTCAACGCGGCCAGCTCGCCGCTCAAGGCTTTGACCTGGGCCTGCAACTGAGCATTGGCGGCTTGTTGTTCGCTGGCCTGCGTGGTCATTTGCGCCAGGCGCTTGTCCAGATCGGAGGTCTGGCCGAGCACGCCTTGCTGCTGTTTACTCTGATCCTGGAGTTTGCTTTCCAGCTGTTTGCTCTGGTCCTGGAGCTTGCCTTCCAGTTGTTTGATTTGCAGCTTCAACGCTTCACTGCCGGTGTTGACCGTGGACTGGCTGGCCACGACCTTGCCGGAAATGTCCTGCAAGCGCCCCGCCGCTTCCTCACTGATACGGGCGAAACTTTCCTGGGTCGCCACCAGTTGTTGTTCCATCAGCGATATCTGCTGGAAACTCCACCAGGCAAGGCCAGCGAAGGCAAAGAACAACGCACCGACCAACGCCCACAGCGGGCCGGTGCTCGGGCCTTTGACCTTGACTACCGGTGTGGTGCGCGAATGCACGGAAGTGCGCGCGGTGGTCGGAAAATCATCGTCGTCGAGGCTGTCGGCACGCAGGCTCGGTACATCGTCGAAGTCGTCGTTGGCATCGTTACGCATGGACATTGAGTCAACCTTTGTAAAACGCGGTGATGGCTTGATGCGGCGAAGTATAACCCTCGCTGCCGCACCGGTTGACCCTGAACCCCGAACTCGGTTCAGTGAGGGCCGGCCCTTGTGTGTCAGCGAATGTCCTGAGCCTTCCACCAGGCGCAAAATTCATCGAGGGCGGTCCAGAGGCTGACTTTCGGATCGTAATCCAGATAATGCCGGGCGCGACTGATGTCCAGGGTGAAATTTTTGTTCATTACCTGCATGCCCAGCCGCGACAGGGTCGGCTCGGGACGACCCGGCCACAGCTTGCAAACACCCTCGTTGAGCGCGGCAAGGCTGTAGGCCAAGCCGTAGGAACGGTAACGGGTCACCTGTGGCACATCCATATTGCGCATCACGTAATTGACCACATCCCACAACGGCACCGGTGCTCCGTTGCTGATGTTGTAGGCCTTGCCCAAGGCCGAACCGCTGGCCAGCAAGCTACTGAACAACGCCTCATTGAGGTTTTGCACACTGGTGAAGTCAACCTTGTTCAGGCCATTGCCGATAATCGCCAACCGCCCTTTGCGCTGCATCTTCAGCAACCTGGGGAAAATGCTCATGTCGCCTGCGCCCGTCACGAAGCGCGGGCGCAAGGCCAGGGTTTCGAGGCCGAACTCCTGCGCACCGAAAACTTTTTGCTCGGCCAGGTATTTGGTTGCGGCGTAAGGATGCTTGAAGCGCTTGGGCACCTGGTCTTCGGTCAACCCCAGGTGATCGCGGCCATCGAAGTAAATCGATGGCGACGACAAGTGCACCAGGCGCCGCACCCGTTGTTTCAGGCAGGCCTCGACCACGTTCTCGGTGACCTCGACGTTGCCTTGATGGAAATCCTGATAGCGCCCCCACAAACCGACAGCGCCTGCGCAATGGACCACGGCTTCGACGTCGGAACACAGGTCGCGCGCCAGTTGCGGGTCGCTCAAGTCGCCCTGGATGAACTCGGCACCACGGCGCACCAAATGCTCGACGCTCTCGGCCCGGCGACCGTTGACCCGCACATCCAGGCCCTGCTCCAGGGCAAAACGCGCAAAGCGTCCGCCAATGAAGCCGCTTGCGCCGGTGACCAGAATCTTCATGTATTGCTCCGAATATTTCGTTTTGCGTTTTTCGTTTTGCATAGGGCGTGAGGTCTTGACGCCAGCCGTCAGTCCAACGGCACCAGCCATTGCTTCGACGAACGCACCAATTGATCGGTGAGTAACCCCAACAGCTGACCGCCATTGCGCCAATGATGCCAGTACAGCGGCACATCGATCGGCTTATCTGGCAAAAGCTCCACCAATTGGCCGCGCGCCAGTTGCTCGCGCACTTGCAATTCAGGCACCAGGCCCCAGCCAAGCCCTGCTTCCGTGAGACGAAGAAAACCTTCGGAAGACGGGCATAAATGGTGTTCGAAACCGCCATTCACGCCGACTGACGCGAGGTAACGATGCTGCAGGAAATCGTCCGGGCCAAATACCAGCGCCGGGGTTCTGGCCAACTGATCGGCACGCACACCTTGGGGAAAATGCCGGGCAATGAATGCAGGGCTGGCCAACGCACGGTAGCGCATCGCCCCCAACAGCACGCTGCGCGCACCGGCCACCGGCCGCTCACTGGCGCACAGACACCCCGCCACTTCGCCTGCACGCATGCGTTTGAGGCCGACGGTCTGGTCTTCCACCACCAGGTCGAGCAACAGATGCTCCTGCGCGCAAAAATCCCCCACCGCCGCAGCCCACCAGGTGGCCAGGCTGTCAGCGTTCAGCGCGATGCGCAGGCGTTCCGGCAGGCCTTCTTCGTCCAGCGCCGGCACCAGGCTTTGCAGATCGCGCTCCAGCAATCGCACCTGCTGCACATGGTTGAGCAATCGCCGGCCAATCTCCGTCGGAGCCGGTGGCGTGACCCGCACCAGCACCGGTTGGCCGACCCGCGCCTCGAGCAGTTTGATGCGCTGGGAGATGGCCGATTGGGACAAGCCCAAGACCTGCGCGGCGCGTTCGAATCCGGCCTGCTCGATCACGGCGGCGAGGGCGGACAGTAATTTGTAGTCTAACATCAGTTTTCCTAATGAGCGATCAGCACTATTGGTTTTTCTTATACAACTTCCCACCGGAGAATGGCCAGCAAGAACTCTTGAACAAGGATCACCGACATGGCTGGCGAAACCTCTTTGGCAACCCTGCTGCGCAGCATGAGCCCGCAACTCAACGACGGCGAATACGTGTTCTGCACGTTGCCTGACGGCAAGCTGCCCGCAGGCCTTGAGATTGTCGGCAGCTTCCGCGAACAGGAAGGGCTGACGGTGATTCTGCAACGTTCCCACGCCGAGAAGGCCAGTTTCAGCTTCGACTACATCGCTGCCTGGATCACCTTGGACGTGCACTCAGCCCTTGAAGCCGTCGGCCTGACCGCCGCGTTCGCCACGGCACTGGGCCAGGCCGGCATCAGTTGCAACGTGATTGCCGGCTACTACCACGACCATTTGTTCGTCGGCCAGGCCGATGCCGAACGCGCCCTGCAGGTACTGCGGGATCTGGCGGCCAACGCGGAGTAAAAATCTTATGTGGCAAAGCTATGTGAACGGCCTGTTGGTGGCCGCCGGGCTGATCATGGCGATCGGCACTCAGAATGCGTTTGTGTTGGCGCAGAGTCTTCGACGTGAACATCACCTGCCGGTGGCGGCGCTCTGCGTCACCTGCGATGCGTTGCTGGTAGCCGCCGGGGTGTTCGGCCTGGCGACGTTGCTGGCGCAGAACCCGACTCTGTTGGCCATCGCTCGTTGGGGTGGCGCGGCGTTTCTGCTGTGGTATGGCAGCCTGGCGCTGCGTCGGGCGTGCTCGAAACAGAGCCTGCAACAAGGTGAGAACCAGACCGTGCGCTCATTGCGGGCGGTACTGCTCAGCGCTTTGGCGGTGACCCTGCTCAACCCGCACGTTTATCTGGACACCGTGTTGCTGATCGGCTCCCTTGGCGCACAACAGACCGAGCCCGGTGCTTATGTCGTGGGCGCGGCCAGTGCTTCGTTGCTGTGGTTTTTTACCCTGGCCCTTGGCGCAGCGTGGTTGGCACCGTGGTTGGCACGGCCAAGCACTTGGCGAATCCTCGACCTGTTGGTGGCCGTAATGATGTTCACCGTAGCGTTCCAGTTGATCATCGCTTCATGATTTATTCCAAAAGGCTCTGGAACCTCTATTCCACACAGTTGTTGCGTGGTTATGCCGCACCCCCGGTGCTATGATCCGATCCCTGCGCCGCAAAGAGTACAAACTCCCCGGCGCATGTCTGGCCGCCCGTGATCGGCCTTGCGCTCACCGCAACTGACCTGATTAGGAGAATCATCATGGCTTTCGAATTGCCGCCGCTGCCTTACGCGCACAATGCCCTGCAGCCGCACATTTCAGAGGAAACTCTGCAATACCACCACGACAAGCACCACAACACCTATGTCGTGAACCTGAACAACCTGGTGCCAGGCACCGAGTTCGAAGGCAAGACCCTGGAAGAAATCGTCAAGACTTCCTCGGGCGGTATCTTCAACAACGCCGCTCAGGTCTGGAACCACACTTTCTACTGGAACTGCCTGGCGCCAAACGCCGGCGGTCAACCAACCGGCGCTCTGGCTGATGCCATCAACGCTGCTTTCGGTTCGTTCGACAAGTTCAAGGAAGAGTTCAGCAAAACGTCCATCGGCACCTTCGGTTCCGGTTGGGGCTGGCTGGTGAAAAAGGCTGACGGTTCCCTGGCCCTGGCCAGCACCATCGGCGCCGGCAACCCGCTGACCAGCGGCGATACCCCGCTGCTGACCTGCGACGTCTGGGAACACGCTTACTACATCGACTACCGCAACCTTCGTCCGAAGTACGTCGAAGCGTTCTGGAACCTGGTCAACTGGAAATTCGTGGCTGAGCAGTTCGAAGGCAAAACCTTCACCGCTTAAGCTTCGCGCCAGTCAAAAAACCCGGCTTTTATGCCGGGTTTTTTACGCCATCGAAAATCCGTACGTGGGGCGTGCTTTCCCACAACGCGAACCGCATTCGCCCTCTTGCCCCCGCAGCACAGCGGTCTAACATCAACACAAGGAAAAATTGCCTCAACCTCCTCAAGTTGAAGGCCCCGGCAACCGACACAGTGTTAATAGGGCAAATACTCCAAACAGCAGCCTAGCGGCCAAGCTACCGGCAATATCCCCCGGGTTGGATTGTCCCTTTGACTGCCATCACGGGATTGCCAATACTCATGGCAACTTGACGCTACCCGCACGGAACAAGGAATAACCCTTTGAAGCTGGAACTCAAGAACAGCTTGTCGGTGAAGTTACTCCGGGTCGTGCTCCTGTCGGCATTGATCGTCGGCGTGGTCTTGAGCTGCGCACAGATTGTTTTCGATGCCTATAAAACACGTCAGGCGGTTGCCAACGATGCCCAGCGCATCCTCGACATGTTCCGCGATCCCTCCACTCAGGCGGTCTACAGCCTGGATCGGGAAATGGGCATGCAGGTGATCGAAGGCCTGTTCCAGGATGACGCCGTGCGCATGGCCTCCATCGGCCACCCCCACGAAGCCATGCTCGCGCAAAAATCCCGCGAGCTTCAGCAGTCCCACAGCCGCTGGCTGACTGACCTGATCCTCGGCCAGGAACGCACGTTCACCACCCAACTGGTGGGTCGCGGTCCCTACAGCGAGTACTACGGCGACCTGAGCATTACCCTCGACACCGCCACCTACGGCCAGAGCTTCATCGTCAGTTCGGTGATCATCTTCATCTCTGGCGTCTTGCGCGCCCTGGCCATGAGCCTGGTGTTGTATCTGGTTTACCACTGGCTGCTGACCAAACCATTGTCGCGGATCATCGAACATCTGACTGAAATCAACCCGGACCGGCCCAGCGCCCACAAGATCCCACAGCTCAAGGGTCATGAAAGAAACGAGCTGGGGGTCTGGATCAACACCGCCAACCAGCTGCTCGAATCCATTGAGCGCAACACTCACCTGCGCCACGAAGCAGAAAACAGCCTGTTACGCATGGCCCAGTACGATTTTCTCACCGGTCTGCCGAACCGCCAGCAATTGCAGCAACAGCTGGACAAGATCCTTGTCGACGCCGGCAAACTGCAGCGTCGGGTCGCGGTGTTGTGTGTCGGGCTCGATGACTTCAAAGGCGTCAACGAACAGTTCAGCTACCAGACCGGCGACCAGTTGCTGCTGGCCCTGGCCGATCGCCTGCGGGCTCACAGCGGCCGCCTCGGCGCCCTCGCCCGCTTGGGTGGCGACCAGTTCGCGCTGGTCCAGGCCGACATCGAACAACCCTACGAAGCCGCCGAACTGGCCCAAAGCATTCTCGATGATCTGGAAGCGGCGTTCGCCCTCGATCATCAGGAAATCCGCCTGCGCGCCACCATCGGCATCACCCTGTTCCCCGAGGACGGTGACAGCACCGAGAAGCTGCTGCAAAAAGCCGAGCAGACCATGACCCTGGCCAAGACGCGCTCGCGCAACCGCTATCAGTTCTATATCGCCAGCGTCGACACGGAAATGCGTCGGCGTCGCGAGCTGGAAAAAGATCTGCGTGACGCCTTGATCCGCGACCAGTTCTACCTCGTCTACCAGCCGCAGATCAGCTACCGCGATCATCGCGTGGTAGGTGTCGAGGCGTTGATTCGCTGGCAGCATCCCGAGCATGGGCTGGTGCCGCCGGACCWGTTCATCCCGCTGGCCGAGCAGAACGGCACCATCATTGCCATTGGCGAATGGGTGCTGGACCAGGCCTGCAAACAACTGCGCGAGTGGCACGATCAGGGCTTCGTCGACCTGCGCATGGCGGTGAACCTGTCCACCGTGCAATTGCACCACGCCGAGTTGCCGCGGGTGGTCAATAACCTGCTGCAGATCTACCGCCTGCCACCGCGCAGCCTGGAGCTGGAAGTCACCGAAACCGGCCTGATGGAAGACATCAGCACCGCCGCCCAGCACTTGCTGAGCCTGCGTCGCTCCGGCGCGCTGATCGCCATCGACGACTTCGGCACCGGTTATTCGTCATTGAGTTATCTGAAAAGCCTGCCGCTGGACAAGATCAAGATCGACAAGAGCTTCGTTCAGGACCTGCTCGATGACGACGACGATGCGACCATCGTCCGGGCCATCATCCAGCTGGGCAAAAGCCTGGGCATGCAGGTGATTGCCGAAGGCGTGGAAACCGCCGAGCAAGAGGCCTACATCATCTCCGAAGGCTGCCACGAAGGTCAGGGTTATCACTACAGCAAACCGCTGCCGGCGCGGGAATTGAGCGTCTACCTCAAGCAGGCCCAGCGCAGTAACGCGGCCATCCTCTGAAACAACGGCGATCTTTTGATCTGCGTGAATAAGAAATATTTGCAGGCGTAACCCTTTACAGGTAATGCGAAAGATTTGCATTATGTCGCACTTTTGCGCGCCGCCCGTGCGCGCCCACTCCATCACCGAAGCAGGATGTTCGCCATGATTCGTATGCCTCTGGCCACCGCCAGTCTGCTGGCCATCGCTATTTCCCTCGCCGGTTGCGGCGAAGGCAAAGACAAGGCTGCCGCTCAACAAGCGCCGACCCCGGCCGCCAGCACAGCTGCGCCTGCTACCACAGCTAAAGTCGATGAAGCCGCCGCCAAGGCTGTGGTCGCGCATTACGCCGACATGGTCTTTGCCGTTTACAGCGATGCCGAATCCACCGCGAAAACCCTGCAAACCGCCGTCGACGCGTTCCTCGCCAAGCCGGACGCCGACACTCTCAAAGCCGCCCGGGCTGCCTGGGTCGCGGCCCGCGTGCCTTACCTGCAGAGCGAAGTGTTCCGCTTCGGCAACACCATCATCGACGACTGGGAAGGTCAGGTGAACTCCTGGCCACTGGACGAAGGCCTGATCGACTACGTCGACAAATCCTACGAACACGCACTGGGTAACCCGGGCGCTACTGCCAACATCATCGCCAACACCCAGATTCAGATTGGCGAAGACAAGGTCGACGTGAAAGACATCACCCCGGAAAAACTCGCCAGCCTGAACGAGCTGGGCGGTTCCGAGGCCAACGTCGCCACCGGCTACCACGCCATCGAATTCCTGCTCTGGGGCCAGGACTTGAACGGCACCGGCCCTGGCGCCGGCAACCGCCCAGCCTCCGACTACCTGGAAGGCAAAGGCGCTACCGGCGGTCACAATGATCGTCGTCGCGCTTACCTGAAATCCGTGACCCAACTGCTGGTCAACGACCTGGAAGAAATGGTCGGTAACTGGAAGCCGAACGTGGCCGACAACTACCGCGCCACCCTGGAAGCGGAACCGGCTGAATCCGGTCTGCGCAAAATGCTGTTCGGCATGGGCAGCCTGTCCTTGGGCGAACTGGCGGGCGAGCGCATGAAGGTTTCCCTGGAAGCCAACTCCCCGGAAGACGAACAGGATTGCTTCAGCGACAACACCCACAACTCGCACTTCTACGATGCCAAAGGCATTCGTAACGTGTACCTGGGCGAATACACCCGTGTCGACGGCACCAAAATGACCGGCGCCAGCCTGTCGTCCCTGGTGGCCAAGGCTGACCCTGCTGCCGACACCACGCTGAAAGCCGACCTGGCTGCGACCGAAGCCAAGATCCAGATCATGGTCGATCACGCCAACAAGGGTGAGCACTACGACCAACTGATCGCTGCCGGCAACACCGCTGGCAATCAGATCGTGCGCGACGCCATTGCCTCTCTGGTCAAGCAGACCGGTTCGATCGAAGCTGCCGCCGGCAAACTGGGCATCAGCGACCTGAACCCGGACAACGCTGATCACGAGTTCTGATCAACGCTGGCTGAGCGAATACAAAGGCGACCTTCGGGTCGCCTTTTTCATGCCTGTCTTTTGGGTGATGCTGATGACCTCATCGCGGGCAA